>JBBQST010000031.1:0-18075 GCA_038213625.1 Thermoflexales bacterium | reverse complement strand
GCGTGGCCTTGGAGCATCGTGCAGCAGAATTGCCACGGCTGTTTGCCGAAATCCAAAATGGCGGCACGCTGGCGGCCTATGCTGAGGCAGTTCGGCAGGTGGCGGCTGAGACGGGTGTGCCGGTGGCCGATGTGTATGCGGAGTGGGCGCGGCTGTTGGCCGATGGCGTCGATACCGATGGCATGCTCGCGAATGGCTTGAATCACCCGACGGCGGATGCGCATGCCATCCCTGCCCAATTGCTGTTGCAGTTGGTGGCCGAGTCGCAATCCGCGCAGAGCTAGGCTAGTCGTCTGAAGAACTTGACAGTCAAGCGAAACAGGAGCTTTGAGCTTTCAGAAAAGCTCAAAGCTCCTCATCCTCACCGCCACAACCAGCGTAGCGAGTCCGGCAGGATCGCGCCGCCGTGCTCGCCGTTGTGGGCACCTGTACCGCCTACAAATTTATAATCGTAGTTGCGATAGTTGAGTGCAGCGGCCATTTGCAAATTGCTCAGCCACCAATTGCCATATTGGTTGTCCAGATCGGCCTCCCCATCTTGCAGGAACACGCGAATGGGCCGGGTGGCGCTTTTGCGCACGAGAGTCGGATAGGCATGACCGCCGCGAATGTCGGCAAACGAGCCGATGTGCGACAGCACTTTGCGGAAGGCATCGGGCCGCTCCCAGGCCACGGTGAAGGCGCAGATGCCCCCGGATGACATGCCGCAGATGGCGCGTTGCTCAGGGTCGGTGGTCAGGTTCCAGCGTGCGTCCACTTCGGGCAAAATCTCTTCGAGCAGGAACTGCGCATATTGCTCCGACAGCGAGTCATATTCGAAGGAGCGATTGCTCACCTGCCACCCAATCTCAGGCCGCTTGTCACCGAGATGGCCGGGGTTGATGAAGATGCCGATGGTGGCCGGCATGTCGCCGGCGTGAATCAAGTTGTCGAACACAATCGGCACCCGCAATTGGCCGTCTTCTCTCACATAGGTGTGCCCATCTTGAAACACCATCACGGCCGCCGGTTTGGATGCATCATATTGCTGCGGCACATACACCCAATACTCACGCTGGGTTTTGGGGAAGACGGCGCTGGTGTGCTCGAAATGGGTGACTTGGCCTTGTGGGACGCCGGGTTTGCGCTGGGAGTCGGGGCCGAGGGGGTAGGTGGGTTCTGAAGGCATGTTGCGATTTTAGCGGCTGATCCATACACAGCTGTTCGCGTATAATTATTTGCACGGGCGGTTAGCTCAGTTGGTTAGAGCACCTGCTTTACACGCAGGGGGTCACAGGTTCGAACCCCGTACCGCCCGTGACACAGGGAAGCGTAGATGAACTCCATCTGCGCTTCCCTTTTTAGTTGCCCACACCCAGCCGCATGATGTTTTTGGCCCCGGCCCGCACGCCCTCGGTTGCGTTGCAGGTGTCCACCACGGCTTTGGCATTGCGCACGATGTAGCCGTAGTCCACGGCCTTGTGACCAGTCACGATCACGATGCAATCGGCCTCCTGCAGCGTCTTGTCGCTCAGGGGTTGCGAGAACAGCGTCAGCGGCTCGCGGTGCCACACATCGTTGCCGATGTTGAACCGTGACACATATGGGTCGTGATAGCTGGCATTGGCACCGCGCTTGATGAGCAGCTCGATCACGCGCTCGGCCGGCGAGTTGCGCGCATCGTCCACATCGCGTTTGAAGGCCACGCCGATGATGATGACTTTGGCATCGCGCAACGGCGTGTGGTTCTGGCTCAACGCCTGTTCGATCATGTCCACGACATGGAACGGCATGGATTGATTGACCTCGGCCGCCAGCTCGATGAACTTGGTGTAGAAATCGTATTCACGCGCCTTCCAGGATAGATAGTAAGGATCGACGCCGATGCAGTGGCCGCCGACGCCGGCGCTGGGTGAGAAGGGCATGTAGCCAAACGGCTTGGTTTTGGCCGCGTTAATCACCTCCCACATGTCGATGCCCATGCGCTCGCATAACAGCGCCAGCTCGTTGACCAGCGCGATATTGACCGAGCGGAAGATATTCTCCAGCAACTTGGTCATCTCGGCCGCCTTGGGCGAGGACACTGGATGCACCGGCGCACCTAACGCGCCCAGCAGTGCCACGGCGCGATCCGTGGCGCGCGGCGTCAGACCGCCAACCACTTTGGGCGTATTCAGCACCGTAAAGTCGGTGCGGCCCGGGTCGATGCGCTCGGGTGAGAAAGCCAGATCAAAATCCACACCGGCTTTGAGGCCGCTGCGCTCCAGGATCGGCTGAACAATTTCCTGGGTGGTGCCGGGGTGGGTGGTGCTCTGCAAAATCACCATCTGGCCTTTTTGCATATGCGGCTGAATGCCTTCGGCCGCGCTGATGATGTAGGACAGGTCGGGCGCGCGCATGGCATCGAACGGCGTGGGCACGCAGATGAAGATGACCTCGCGATCCTTCAACGCTTGATAATCTGTCGTGGCGCGGAAGTAGCCGGCGTCGGTCATGCTGGCCACATCGCTGGTTTCCACATCGGCAATGTAGCTGTCCTTGTTGCCCAACTGCGAGACCTTGCGCGCATCAACATCGAGGCCGATGACATGGCGGCCGGCTTTGGCAAATCCAATCGCCAATGGCAGACCCACATAGCCCAGGCCGATGACGGCGATGCGCTGATCGGTTCCGCGGGCTACTCCTCCGGCGATGCCGGCCCCGAGACTGATAGCGGGGGTGGCGGGGTCAGGTTTGATTGAGGCGGAGGCGTTGTTGATGACGGTGCTTGATCGAGTTTCCACGGTCCGAACTCCATGAACCACAGCATGAACAGGCCGATGGCCAGCAATACTGCGGCAATAAGCCTGTTGGCTGTAATGTCTGAAAACGAGGCCAATACGGCGGTGACGCCCAGTGCGCCAGAGACCAGATACAAAATCATCACGGCCTCACGTTTGCTAAAACCGTGATCGGAAATGCGATGGCTGGTGTGATCCTTGCCCGGCGTGGTCAGCGGATTTTTGCCGCGCCGCAGCCGGGAGACAAACACCAGGGTCATATCGAAGATGGGTAGGCCGAGCACGATGACCGGGATCAGCCACGACACGCTGAGGCTCTGGTTCAGGAAGCGCAACTTGATGGCGATGACGGCCAACAGGAACCCCAGAAACATGCTGCCGCTATCGCCCATGAACACGGTGGCCGGATTCAAGTTCCACACCAGGAAGCCGATACACGCGCCCAACACAGCCGCGCTCAGCAGGCTGACCAGATACTGGCCATTGATGACGGCGAGCAACAGGAAGAAGGCCGAGACCACGGCGCTGATGCCGGCCAGCAGCCCATCCATGTTGTCCAGGAAGTTCATGGCGTTGGTCAGGCCTACGATCCAGACTACGGTGATGATGGCATCGAGAATGGCGTTGTCGAACACCTGCACCCGCACGCCGACGTACCACATCAGCAGGGCAGTGCCAATCTGGGTCACCAGCCGCACATAGGCACTCAGCGAGAAGCGGTCGTCCATCAGGCCAAGAAACGACATGAGGGCGGCGCCGAACAGAATGGCAGCCGACTCGCTCACGAATGCGCGATTCGAAAACAAAATCGCAACGGCCATCACCCCCACAAAAATGGCGATGCCGCCCATGCGTGGCACGGGCCGGGTGTGTATGTCGCGCGCGCGTGGCACGGCCATCACGCCGACATGAGGCGCCAGCCACTTACTCAAAGGAGTCACCGCAACCGCAATGACAAGCGCGCCGAAGAACAGAAGAAGGATGGTGGTCATTTAGAAGTTTTTAGTGATTAGTTGTTAGTCATTAGTTTTTAGTTTTAGTTGTTACCGGGCAATTCAGAACTAACGACTAACAACTAATCACTAACAACTCTCTGTCTACGGCCCCGCCGCCAACTGTTGCACCAGCGCTTGCATGGCAGCTTGCTGATCTTGCGGTGCGAGGTTGAGGGCTTGTTGGGCCGCTGCTTTGGCTTTGTCGAGTTGTTTGTTGTCGCGGTAGAGCAGTGCCAGGTTCTTTTGGGTGTTCCAATCCGTTGGAGCCAGTCCAGCGATCTTTTCCAGGTTGGCGATGGCTTCAGGCTGGTTGCCCAGCTTGAGCGCAATGTCGGCCAGCACGGTCAGCGCCTGGGTGCTGTTGGGGTTGAGGTTCACCGTGTTGCTGAACTCGGCCTGGGCTTTGATCAGTTGATTTTTCCAAAGCTGAGTGGTGTCCGAAACCACTTTTTGGGCGGCCTCATAGTTGGCAGTGTCTGTCACTGGAATGGCGGCCAGCGCCTGCACCGCCTGCGTGCGCGGCGCATCCAGTTGATTGGCCTGTTGCAATTGCACATCGCCGCGAATGAGGAAGGTCTGGTCAAATCTGGGGTCGAGCTTGGCCGACTGATCCAGCTTCTCCATCGCGCTCTTGGCGTCACCCAGACCATAGAAATACAACGTGCCCCATTCGTTTAGCAGCTGGGCATTTTGAGTGCTCAGGCTGGTGGCCACGGCATACTCCTTCGATGAGTTTTCGTAGCGCAGCTTCTTGGCGGCCGGGTCCTGGGTGATATCGCCACTTTGCCGATACATGCGGGCCAGGTTGGCGCTGTGATCGGTATTCAGTGGGTTAATCACGCGGGCTTCCTGCAAGATGATCTTGGCCGCTGACAACAAATCATCGCGGCCCAGGTTGGCCGACGGCAAGGGATTGGCGGCGGTGCGTCCCCATTCAGTCCCGATCACGCGGCTGAACGAATCCTCGTCTTTGATGGCCGGAGCGGCGGGGGTGGCTTGAGTGGTCTTGGCTTTCTCCAACAGCGCCCGGCCGAGCCACAAATAGTAGAAGTCTTCGTTGGGAGCTAGCGCAATGGCCCGCCGATAGTGCTCGATCGCCAGATCCCAGCCCTGCACGTTTGTGCCGGCTTGCAGGACCTGACCGCCCTGGCCATCCCATGGGTTGGCCTGCTTGTAGACAATGTCGGCGGCGATGGGTTGGAGGTTGCTGGTGTTGATCGTGATCAGTGAGGCCAGACCGACGACAATGCCGACCCCGATGGTGCTGGCATGGGCCACCCCTTTGGTGGGCTGGACGGTCGACTCGCGCCGCAGCAGGAAGGCTGACAGGATCATCACAAACGCGATCAGCAGGTAGACATAGCCTGGAAATGATGACAGTTGATCGGCAATGCCTAGAATCATGTCGACCGAGTTGGCCTGGCTGGTGACGAAGGCCACGAGCTGGCCGGCGATGAAGGTGCCGAAGCTGACCCAGATCAAAATGGCGATGGAGGACATGACTCCGAGCGCGGCCAGCAACTGCCCAGACTTTTGCAGTTTGCCTTCGCGCCGAAGTTCGGCCATGACCACGGCCAGTCCCACCCCCAGCGTGAGCACGAACATCAGCAACACGCCCATCTTGGGCTGACTGCGCACAATGGTCATGCTCTCGATGAATACACGACCCGGCACGGTCAGTCGTGCTGAATTATTGGTGAAGTCGAACGCCATGACGCCGAGAATGAGGCCCAAAAATGCGCCGTAGACCGTGACCGTGTTGAACCATTCTGGCAGCGATGACCCGGATGTGCGGGGTGCAGTCCGGACGGCAGAGGAGGCCTGGGCGGTGGCCCGTCGGCGGCGGCGGCCGGCGGGTGTATTGGCAGTCTCGCTCGCGACGGCGGCGGGTTCGGCTGTTGCCGGCACTGCATCGAGCAGCGTCGAGGCAACTTCGGTCCGCGAGATCATGCCCATTCCCACCACGACCAGCACACCAATCAGCACCCAGAAGTGTGAACGGGTGGCGGCGATGGCAATGCCGGTGTGAATCTCGATGAAGTGGGCGACGATGGTGGCGAGAATACCAATCAGCAACAGTCGGTCGCGCAACGATAGTTTGACCTCGGGCACATCGGCGGTGCGGCGGAATGCGCCGATGAGCGAGCTGATGGCGACAAACAGCGAGAGGCCGGCCACAATGCCCAGCGCAACGGCGACACCGAATAGCTCTGGCTCATTTCGAGCCAGAATTAACACGCCGAGTACACCTCCACCGATCCATAAGATCGGAAACAGGATTTTCTCCAACCGGTTGGTGATGAGGCCGATCCAGACAAAGCCGAAGTAAAAGATGCTGCCGAATAGGAAGATATAGGCGGCAAAACCGATCCCACCGGTGATGACGAGAGAATCCCAGGTTTCATTGTGGCTGCGGTCGGGCGAGGCATTGCGCGCCTCGACGTTGGCCAGACCGGCTTGATAGAAGCGGTTGTAGGCCACATACATCGACTCGGGTCCATAGCCCACCAGAGGCCGAATCGCGTTGTAGGCATCGGGCTTGAGGACGGTTTCGCCGTTGATCGTGACTGGCGAGTCGATGGGCGCGTGCGGCAGGACCAGCTCGACCGCACCCTGCCAGATGAGCACGCGCACCAGGTTGGTGCCGTCCTTGGTGTTGAGGGCCGTGCTCATGCGGCCAAAGAACGGCAGTGTGCGCATGCTTTGGAAGATGCCGGCACTGCTGACATTGAGCAAGACAAGGAATGTAACACCCACCGCCGCAAGTCCCAGACCGCCAACGGTGAGGGCCGCGCGCAAGGTTCGCTTGCGGATCAATTGGCCCAGCAGCAACACCACGAAGAACAAACCGGCCAGCCAGCCTAGCTGCGGACCACGCGAGCCGGACAAAATCAGCACCACGAACGCATTCAGCAGCGCAATCAGGATGTAGCACGCCGCACGAACGATGTCCGAGACCCTGGCTTCTTCGCTGTTCAACACCGCTACAAACGAATCGGCAATGCGAGTGAGTGTGATGAAGAAGGTCATGATGAGGTAGGCCGCGACAAAGATGGCGTTGCCCATGTTGCCGGCCACGCGCTCGGTAGTGTCGCCGCCCCACGGCAATGGATCCAGCTGATAGCGCTGCAAGACGCCATACAAGGCGATGGGTAGCGAGTTGAGGATCAGGAAGGTGACAAGCCGGTCGAGCTGCGCGCGGGTGCGCAACCCCTGCAAGACCATGAAGAAGATGACGATATACGAGAAAGTGGTGTACGTGCCTTGTAAGCGTTGGTAGGAGCCGAGCAGGCTGGTGCGCGGCGCCACGCTCAAGACCGTGCTGATCATGTAGATCACGACCATGATGAGCACGGGAATGACCAGCGGCGTGCGCCAGGTGACGGCCGTGTCGCGGTTGGGGTTTTTGCGCTCTTCGAAAAACTTGACCAGCCAGACCGTGACCATGAACAGCGCAATGGAGCGCAACGTTGTCAGCTTATCGGGCTCGAATACGCGGCTCGAATAGATATCGAAAAACAGCGGCGTGACAATAATGGCGGCCAGCCAGCCCGTTTCGATCAGCCTGTCGCACCACAAGCTGAGCTTGCTGGCCGGCAGGACTTGTTTTTGCGCATTCGGTTCGACGGTGTCGGTCATTTCTGTTTTTGATGTTGAAGCTGCAACGAAAGTGTTTGCCATGTAACGGTTCTCCTCGGTCTGATGCGCATTGCGTGTCATGAAGCGGTGCAGTATTTGCAAAACATCGCTTATGCATCACGAAACTTGCTTAAGAATGATTTTATCTTGCTAATGTATCGACCTGATACAACTTTGGCATGAACTCGCGTCGATTAATTGTGCCTATGGGCTGCGAGAGACTCAAGAAATGCAATTCTGATTTGTGACGCGCTGGTAGCAAAAGTGATGAAGCCGCCAGAATCGGTTTGAAATTGGCGCTCATAACGTGGGAACAGATTCGGCCATCTTGATCAATGTCGTGGATAGGATGTCTCTTGGCGCCAGCAAACTATATTGCGTGCCGGCCACTTCCCAAGACAGGTTCAACCAGCCCGGCTGATAGGTCAGCTCGGACAGGGTGGCAGAGTAGCCGTTGATGCTGGCGAGTTGCAACAGGGATGTGGCAGTGATGGGTTGGGCGTCATGGGCGGGCTGGAGCGCCAGGGTGATCTGGCGACCCAGCTCATCGTGCCAGGTGTAATCCACCCGGGTCGAAACCGGCATATTGGCTGGCACATCTGAGGTGCCGGTTAACAATCGATACGCTGTGATGGTGCTGGAAAGCACGAAACCGGCCGGCGTCCACTGAGGAATTCGCGTCAGTGTGACGGGCAAAGAGAGTTGCGCGTCCGCTGTCGCCACGGTTTGCGGCTCGGAGGCGTAGGTAGCGATGGCCGGCATCTCATAGTTGCGCCCCGAAGCCCATTGCCACAGCCCTGTTCTCAGCGGCGGTAACAGACCGGCCACAAACGCCATCAGCAAAAACGAGAGCGAGAAGCTGGGCAGGGCCCGCCGCAGCAACCAGTTCTTTAAGGTTTCCACGGAAGAGGTGGAGACTGGCTCGGAGTCGGGCAGAGCCGCCAGCCGCGCATACAACGCCTCGGCAAATTCGCCGGGTGGCCGGCGCTGGAATTGGGTTAAAACTTCGTCTTTCATAGATCGTGTCAAAGACTTTTGGACAGAATAGACTCGTGCTAAACGGTTTTATCTATTCTGTCATTCTGTCTCAATATCTTCTCAATCCCTCTATACATCGGCGCGCAATTTGTCGAGCACGCGATGCAAAATCTGGGCCACGTTGCCCTCGCTTAGTTTCAGAAGGCCGGCAATAGCGCGGTTGGTCAATCCTGCGCCGTAGCGCAAAGCAATCAACTCGCGTTCACGGTCGGGTAGCCCGCCCAACAGCCGGTTCAACTCGATCAGGTCCAATTGCCGCTGCACAATATCTTCCAGCGACTCCGCGCCCATCAGACGCTGGCTTTGCGCCTCTTCCAGCGGCACCTGATTTACCAACAGGCTCTGATGCTGGCGAAAGTAATCGGCGGCCGTGTTGCGGGCGATGGTGAACAGCCAGGTCGAGAACGCCGCCAGATTGCGCTGATATTGCCTGCGTGCGCGCCAGGCTTTTTCGAACGTGCTGGCCGTTAAATCCTGCGCAGTCGCGTCGTCATCAATGCCCAGCCGATAGCGAAAAAAGTTATAGACCCGTGGCAATTGCTCCTCGTAAACAGCGCGCCAGTCCACGTCGTTGTCTGCCATGTTGCGCATGCTTCCCTTCTATTTATACGAGATGAGGTGAAAAGTATGACAAAAAGTAGCCAGTCGTCAGTAGTCAGTCGTCAGATTGGCTATGACGATTCAAGGTTCCACGGATCCATGTTGCCTGTCTGACTACTGACTACTCTCTACTCTGCCGCCTACCGTTCCCGCTTCATGCGATCCACATCGGCCTGGCTGAGTTGTGGCCCTGGGCGCGTCTCAATGCCCAGTGCCTGCCTTTGGGCCGCTCGCCAACGCTCCAGCCGCTCGGCCACCGTTTGCTCATAGCCTACTTCTGACGGTGTGTAGAACGCCATGCCGGCAATGTTCTTAGGCAGGTAGTTCTGCGGCACATAGTGGGTGGGGTCCTCGTGTGGATATTGATAGCCTACGCCGTGGCCGAGCGCTTTGTCGCGGCTGGCATCGCGTAGGTGTTCAGGCACATCGCCGGCACCCTCGCGTTCGATCTGGGCGCGTGCGCTGTAGTAGTGGCCGGTGGTATTGCTCTTGGGCGCGGTGGCCAGATATAGCGTAGCTGTCACGATGGGGTAGATGCCCTCGGGCATGCCCATGTAATCAAATGCCTGTGCCGCCGATGTTGCCACCACAAGACCCATCGGGTCGGCCAGCCCAATGTCCTCGCCCGACAAAATGAGTAGACGTCGAATGATGAAGCGCGGGTCTTCGCCGGCATACACCATCTTGGCCAGCCAGTACAGCGCCGCGTCGGGGTCGCTGCCGCGCACGCTCTTGATGAAGGCGCTGATCGTGTCATAGTGCGCGTCGCCCTCCTTGTCGTAGAGCACGGCCCGCCGTTGGATCGAATCCTGGGCTGTGGCCAGATCGACCTGGATGCTGCCGTCGGGTTTGGGCGGCGTGGACTCCACGGCCAACTCCAGCGCGTTGAGGGCGTTGCGCGCATCGCCACTGGACACATGCGCCAGATGGGCCAATGCGGCTTCATCGGCTTGCACATGGCGCCCGCCATAGCCGCGCTCGGGGTCGCTGAGGGCGCGCCGCAAAATCTCGCGCACATTGGCCTCGGTCAGCGTATTCAGTTGGAACAACCGCGAGCGCGAGAGCAGGGCGCTGTTGACTTCAAAGTAGGGGTTCTCGGTGGTTGCGCCGATGAGAATAATCGTGCCGTCTTCGACATGGGGCAGCAAGCCGTCCTGCTGGCTCTTGTTAAAGCGATGAATCTCATCGACCAGCAAAATGGTGCGCTGCTGATACAGCGTGCGGCGCTCCTTGGCCTCGGCTACGACACGGCGAATATCGGCGATGCCGGCCATGACTGCATTCAGGGTCTCGAAGTGGCTGCTGGTGCGCTGGGCGATGATTTTGGCCAGCGTGGTTTTGCCGGTGCCGGGCGGCCCCCACAAGATCAGCGACGAGAACAAGCGGTCGGCCTCGATGGCGCGGCGAAGTAACTTGCCAGGGCCGACGATGTGCTCCTGGCCCACAAAGTCATCGAGCGTGCGCGGCCGCATGCGGGATGCCAGCGGCGCTTCGGAGTTGCTGCGCTCGGCCGCGGCCTGCTCAAATAGATCTGCCATAGTGTGTGGCCGAATTTTAGGGCATACGCGCAGAAGATGGCAGACATCTCCGAGATGTCTGCCATTTGGAGTCGGCTTAAACCCCTAACTCACTTTCACCAAAAATTTAATAGCCGTCGCTATAATACTTTTCAGTTTAACAAGGAGAACTATTTCAAATGGCTCATGAATTGCCCGCACTCCCGTATCCCTACGAGGCGCTCGAACCGTATATTGACACCGCCACCATGCAGATTCACCACGACAAGCATCATCAGGCTTACGTGACGAATCTGAACAACGCTTTGAAAGATGCCCCGGCTGATGTGCAAGCCATGTCGGCCGTGGACTTGATCAAAAACTTGAGCAAGGTGCCCGATGCCATTCGCATGGCCGTGCGCAACAATGGTGGCGGCCACGTCAACCACACCCAGTTTTGGGAGCAGTTGAAAGTTGGCACCTCCGAGCCCACCAGCGGCCCGTTGGCCGATGCCATCAACAGCGCCTTTGGCTCATTAGCCGCCCTCAAGGAAGCCATGGAAAAGGCTGGCGCCACCCGCTTCGGCTCCGGCTGGGCCTGGCTGGTGGTGAAGGACGGCAAGCTGGCCGTGACCAGCACGCCGAACCAGGACAACCCGTTGAGCGACGGCAGCGGCGCACCCATCCTCGGCATCGATGTGTGGGAGCATGCCTACTACCTCAAGTATCAGAACAAGCGGCCGGACTATCTCAAGGCGTTCTGGAGCGTCGTCAATTGGGACGATGTGGCCGCGCGCTTTGCCGCAGCCTAGTCATTGCAAACTTGCATCAAACAGGGCCGAACTTCCAGAAAGTTCGGCCCTGTTTTGTTTCATTCGTCAACATATGGCGCTTTACACCATGCCGTGAATTTAGCGCATCAGTCAAAGCGGCATTGCTTCATACCATGGCCGGCGTGTCAGATAAAACATGACATCTGTCCGACGTATTTGCTTGACAATCCGCTCTGGACAACTCAGAGTGAATCGGGTATAAATCTTTAAAGTTGACTACTGTTAACTTTAAGCTTAAGCGGGTTCATGGCTTGTTTGGAAACAACAAGCTTTACAGCAACGAAAGGAGTTTTGTCTAAATGACGCATATTATTACGAGCTTGTGTCTGCGCGACGGTGCATGTGTGGACGTGTGCCCAGTTGAGTGCATTGTGGCCGGAAAGCCAGAGGATGAATGGCCGTGGTTCTTTATTGACCCGAACACTTGCATCGATTGCGGTGCCTGTGTGCCCGAGTGCCCCTATGAGGCCATCTTCCCGCAAGATGAGGTGCCGTCGGCCTTCACCATGAAGCCGGGCCAGCAGCTCAGCTTGATCGGTCAGGGCCAGAAGACCATTTGGACCGCTGAGGGTGGTGAGGTTGTGGATCTGACGGGTGATATTCCCTGGAACCCCGCCTTCTACACCAGTGGCCCCGGTTATGCTGCGCGCAACATGTAGGTTTTGCGAATGCGTTCAAGGCCCAGCTTTCATAAGCTGGGCTTTGTGTTTTTCCGCCGTTGTGGTTTAACCTGTTGTTAAACGAGCTTCATATACTGGCACCTTGCTGACCTTGCTGATGACTCGGCAGGCAGCGTCATTAGACTTAAGTAACCTGCACGGATAACACTATGGCACGACCTATCTTCGATAAAGAGCTGACTTATATTCGCGACCAGATTGCTGAGCTTAGCTCGCGGGTGAACACGGCCGCCGGCCGGGCGGTCATGTCACTGATCGAGCGCAATTCAGTCGAGGCCAAAAGTGTGCGCGCCGATGACAAGATCAATGACGAGCTGCGCTACCACGTCGAAGATCTCGTCTTGCGCACGCTGGCCACCCAGCAGCCGGTCGCGCACGATTTGCGGGAGTTGGTCGCGGCCACCTTTGTGGCCGTAGAGCTGGAGCGGTGCGGCGACTATGCCAAGGGCGTTGCCAAGGCCGCGAGAAAGATCACCAAGGATGATAGCGGGCTCAGCTCGTACAACCTGGCCGAGATGGACCGTGTGGCGCGCAGTATGCTGGAGCGCAGCACGCAAGCCTTTGTCGAGAAGGATGTCGAGAAGGCCGAAACCCTGATCGAGGATGATAATTACACCGACAAGCTTTACAATGATCTGGTCGTTTACACAACGACCATGATGAGCAATGACCCCAGCCACATCGAATGTGGCGTGTGGTTGATGTATGCCGGGCACTGCCTCGAACGCATTGCCGACCGGGCAACCAATATTGCCGAGCGCGTGATATTTGTGGAGACAGGTGTGGCCGGCGATAAGACTGCTGGTTAATCCAATGTCAACCACGGCCTCTATCTGAGGGCCGGTCTACGTGCGCGTGATAAGGGTTGCGCTGACTTACACGCGAATGATTGAAGACTCACTACTCGTACACGATTGGCATCCAGTGGCACGCGCCTCGGATCTGGACGGCCAAAACCCCATCGGCGTAAACCTGCTTGGCGAAGATATTGTGATCTGGCGGAGCGACGGCCAGCTACATGTCTGGCAGGATTTGTGCGTGCACCGCGGCACCCGTCTCTCATTGGGCAAGGTTCAGAGCGGCTGCCTCGAATGTCCCTATCACGGCTGGACCTATGACGCCAGCGGGCAATGCGTCCACATTCCCGCGCATCCCACCCAGCCGCCACCGGCCAAAGCCCGCGCCAAAACTTATCGCGCCAAAGTGGTCTACGGCCTGGTCTGGGCCACCCTGGGCGACCCCGCCCACGATGTGCCGTGTTTTGAAGAGGGCAGCGACGCAACCTTTCGCAAGGTGATTTGTGGGCCGTATCACATCAATGCCAGCGGCCCGCGCATCATCGAAAACTTCCTCGATGTCGGCCACTTCCCGTTTGTGCACGAGGGTATTTTGGGCGATCGGCGCTACCCGGATATTGCCGACTACGAGGCCCAGATCACGCCACAAGGGGTGCTGGCCACCGGCATTCGTGTGTATCAACCAGATGGCTTTGGCACCGGCCACGGCGACTACGTCCAATACACCTACAAAGCTCTGCGCCCGCTCACGGCCTATCTCACCAAGGTCACCGACGGCCCCACGCTGTCTATCCTGTTGTCGATCATGCCCCATGCCGAGACCTCGAGCACAGCCTGGATGGTGATGGCGATGAACTACAACCTGGATGCGCCGGAGGCCGAGTTGGTCGCGTTTCAAGACACGATCTTCTGGCAGGATGGGCCTATCTTGAAATCGCAACGGCCAGAGCTATTGCCGCTGGATTTGCAGGCCGAGTTGCACTTGCGCAGCGACCGCACCGCCATCGCCTATCGCAAGTGGCTGAACCAGCTTGGGCTGACGTTTGGCACGGCTTAAGTGATTTTTGGATCGGTGGCGAAACCCCATGCAGATGAGTGTTGGAAATAAAAAATGGGTAAATGGCTCAGCATTCATACGCTGTGGTCGCCATAGCCCGGCATCGGTTTATAAAGGTTGGGAATTAAATGGTGGTGTCCCTTTAATGAGGCACGACGGTTTTGCCACTCGCAAAGTGCTTGTTTTCCAGTGCTTGCTAACGCAGAAAATGGCTGTGCCTCATTAAAGGGACACCACCAGAAATCTCGGTTTTTCTTTATTCTGTAAATTCTGTCTAAAAATCCAGCGACTGAGTAGTAACAAGCGAAGTTGGGGAAGCCAGCTTTGCTTGTTACTACAAAAACCATGATTTCCCGCCAAAGTTGGGAGAGTCAGAGATTTCCTTTAATTTGTGATTACAGCTTGATCGCGCCCTCAGTTAACCCCTTGAAGTACAGTCGCTGGGCCAGAGCGAAGGCGAGCACGCCCGGCAGGATCACCATGGCGTAGGCGGCGGCCAGCCGGGGGAAGGAGAACTGGCCCACACCGCCGAATGCACGCGCTAGCACCACGATCAGGGTGCGTTGGGATTGGTCGCTGGTGAGGGTGGCGGCGAACAGATATTCGCCCCAGGCCGAGACGAAGTTGATGATGATGAGCACGACCAGGCCGTTGGTGATGAGCGGCAACATCACCTTGAACAGGGTCTGCCAGGTGGTACAGCCGTCCATGCGCGAGGCCTCGACCAGCTCGCCGGGGATTTGCTCAAAGATGCCACGCATGGTCAAGATGCTCAGTGCGAGGTTGAGCGTGACATAGGGCAGGATCAGCGCCAGCGACGAGTTGAGTAACCCGAGCGAACGCTGGATTTCGTAGATGGGGATGAGCGAGAGCAGCCGGGTGGGGAAGAACAGGGTGGCCGTGCACAGGCCGATGACGAGGGCTTTGCCGGGCGTGCGCAAATGCACCAATGCATAGCCGGCCAGCACCGCGCAAATACAGGTCAGCGTCACCGAGCCAAACGTCACGATCAGGCTGTTGCTCAGGTTTTGCGACAGGCCGGGGATTTTGGTCAGGACATAGTTGTAATGAGTGAAGTCGAATTGCTCCGGCCACAAGCGGCCGCTATACGCATCGGGCAGCGACTTGACCGACAACAGCAAAATCCAGGCCAACGGCAGCAGAATAATCAGCACGAAGAAGTTGATGAACAGGTGCCGGGCAATCGTGCTCAGCCGAACCTTGGGTTTGGCATGACGGAGGGGCGGGCGAAGGGTCTGTTGCATGGGTTTAGTTGTTGTCCCGGTTGCGGAAGATATACAGCAGCGTGGCCGTGATGATGAGCATGCCGATGGCACCGAGCCAGCCGATGGCCGCGGCATAGCCTTGCAGCCAATCGCCGATCTGGAAGGCCAGGTCATACATGTAGACGGTCCAGGTATACGTCGGCAAACCACGGTTGAAGCCGCCAAACAACAGATATTCGTCGATCACGGCCATGGCCGTGCCGAAGCGCAACACCACCAGAATGGCCATGATCGGCCGCAGCCGCGGGATTGTGATGCGCCAGAAGACCTGCCACTCGTTGGCCCCGTCGATGCGGGCGGCTTCGTATAAATCCTTGGGAATGGCGGCCAGGCCGGCTAGGAAGAACATGGTGTGGTAACCCAGCCCCCACCACCACTCGAACACGGCTACAGCCGGAATGACCAGGCTGGGATTGCCCACCCATTGGGGCGCGTTGGCCTTGCTAAAGATGCCGAGCACATCCACCAGGATGTAGTTGATCGGCCCAATTTCATAGTTGTACAGCAGCCGCCACATCACAAAGATCATCGGGCCGGGGATGACGGCGGGGATGAGTAGGATGACGCGATAGAAGGTGGCGAGGCCGCGCACCGTGACCCGATCGACCATGACGGCCAGGATCAACGGCAGAAAAATCATGCCCGGCAAAAACACCAGCGTGAATTGCAGGGCGCGCTGCAACCCGATCAGCACGAGCGGATCGCTGAGCGCATATTGAAAGTTTTGCAGGCCGACGAAATTAGCCGGTCCCTGTCGTAAATACCGATAGTCGGTAAAGCTCAGCCACAGCGTCCGAAGAATCGGATAGATCATGTAGCTGAGAAAGAAGATTGCGGAGGGAATGAGAAAGACCCAATTTCCCCAGTGTTGCAGCGAGGCAGACAAACGAGACTGACGGGTTGCGCGAGTAGAAATCGCTGCCATGTATAGCGTTGAACATGTCAGACATCTTCAAGATGTCTGACATGTTCAGGCTGGCTTACGCGGCCTTCTTCAATTCGGCTGTCACGGCGTCCATGCACTGTTGCATGACTGTCTTTTCGCTGGTTTCCTGGCCCAGCAAATACTTCTCGTAGAACGGCCGCGCCAGTTGGAATTGCTTGAGGCCGAACAGGTGATTGGTGATGGCCTTGGCAATCGGCATCTGGCCCGAGATGGTGTTCACGGCTTCCGGCAGCCACTCTGGCTTGCTGGCGGCCCACTCTTTGTAGATGCTGGTGTAGACGGGCAATTGCACCGGGTGCGCGGCAGCGGTGCCGGCGATGCTGTCCTGCCAGATCTTCTTGTCGTAGGTCAGGGTCTTCATGTACTCGGCCGCCGCTTCTTTGTTCTGGCCGTAGGTGAACAAGCATGCGCCGGTGGTCCAGAACACAGTGCTGCCCTCGCCGCCGGCAAACTTGGGATACGCGCCAATTTGCAACAGGTTGGGGTCTTTCCAGTTTGCGGCCATGCGATAGGGCGAGTTGAAGTATTTGAAGTAGAAGCCAGCTTTCTCTGCGGCAAAAGCCACTTCATCCGGCGTGCCGTTCACACCACCATCGGTCGAGCCGGCCTCCAGTAGGTTGGCGGGGCCGAGGTCCTTCAACTTCTTCATCAGGATCAACGCCTCGATGGCGGCATCGTGGTTGAAGTCGAAGCGGCCCTCGCTGGTGTAGACCTGGGTGCTCATGCTGTGGGTCATCGGTGCCAGTGAGCGCCAGCCCTGCGGGTCATACACATTGCCGTACGGCGCAGCCTTGCTGTCGATGATAGCTTTGGCGCCGGTGAGCACATCGTCCCATGTGCTGGGGGCTTTGGTAATGCCGGCTGCTTTGGTGATGCCACTGTGCCAGGCCGAGCCGGTGATGTCCAGGAAGAACGGCCAGCTATACAACTTGCCATTGACCGAACACTCTTCGCGAATGCTGGGGATGATGTCGTCGAGCACATCCTTGGGAATGTAGTCGTCCCACGGCACAATCGCGCCGGTCGAGATCAACTGGGTCATCTCCACGAACGGGGTCATGCCGACATAGACATCCCACGTGCTCTCTTTGTTCTTGGCCTCGGCCACAAACCGCTCGATGCCAAACCCCTCGGTGGGCGCAATCTCTGCCTTCACATTGGGCAACGTTTTGTTGAGCTCGGGGATGTGGGGATGCAGGTCGTAGATCCACTGATAGAACGTGGGAGCCAGGGGCCGTGTGCTGGTGCTGGCTGCCGGAGCTGCGGGAGCCGCGGCTGCGACGGTGGGTGCGCTTGCATCTGGCGCTGCGGGCGCGCCGGGGGCGGCCGCGGGTGGGGGGGCGCAGGCGGCCAATGCGGCTGCACTACCGGCCACTGCGCCGGCCTTCAGAAAATTTCGGCGATTTAGCTTCTTGTTCAATGCCATTTTCTCTATCTCCTTGTGAATCGAAAAATGCAAATATGCAGATGGAAAAGTAACGGGCGAGAAATCTGAGGCGCATCGCGGGGCACAATCGCACTTCGCGGTGCAAGTGAGGATGATTGTAGTGAACGGCTGAACCTTGTCAATTTGTTGTAGGACAAATGCGCGTTTTTACGAAAACTCAATCGTTAAAGATTCGCGAGAGACGAGGTTGAGGGAATTTTGGACAGAATCGCAAAATACATCACTTTTCAATCGGGCTGGTCCTGTAAATTCTGTCATTCTGTCTAAAATCCGTCTGCATGGACAAGAGACATTATTGGGAATAAAGATTTGCCAAGGTAGGGGCGAAGCATTCGCCTACAAAACTACAGTGAACATAGACTTTGGCGGCGAATGCTTCGCCCCTACGACAACGCGTTTTGTTATTCCCAATAATGTCTAAGGAACTCGCACATGCTCCGATTGCTCTGGGTGACCCAGAATCTAGAAGGTGCTGGTCAAGCCACCGTCCACCACAAGCACC
>JBBQST010000030.1:0-18579 GCA_038213625.1 Thermoflexales bacterium | reverse complement strand
TTGCACACAAGGGCGGTATTCATGTGGCGGCCGTGCTCAAGCTGGAGGAGAGCTATCAGCACATCGACCCAACCCGCGTCGGCAACCAGAAGCGGGTGCTGGTGAGCGAGCTGAGCGGCCGGGGCAATATCGCCTACAAGGCCAAGGAATTCGGTATGAACCCAGACAGTGCCGAGGTGAAGCAGGTGTTGGCCCAGATCAAAGACATGGAGAGCCGCGGCTTCTTTTTTGAGGGGGCCGATGCCACGCTCGAACTCATGCTGCGGCGCAATCAGCCCAACTATGTGAAGCTGTTCGAGTTGCTGGACTTCATGGTCGTGGTCGAGAACCGCGTGGGTCGCGGCGTGCTGGCCGAGGCGAGCGTGAAAATTCGGGTGGACGATGAGATTGAGCACACCGTGGCCGAGGGGGATGGGCCAGTGGCGGCGCTGGACGTGGCCATGCGCAAGGCGTTGTTGCCGCACTATCCCAAGCTCAAAAAGATGCGGCTGGTCGACTTCAAAGTGCGCATCATCGACAGCGACAAGGCCACCAGCGCCACCACCCGCGTGACCATCGACAGCACCGACGGCCGGCGCGCCTGGACCACCGTCGGCTGCAGCCCCAACATCGTCGACGCCAGTTGGCAGGCGCTGGCCGACTCGATGGAATATGCGCTGTTGGTGGCGTAGGAGGAGTGATGGGGAGTAGGGAGTAGCAAGTAGATAGTAGTCAGTAGTCAGATAGTTGGCTTTAACTGTTCCAATCTGACTACTGACTACTGTCTACTCCTAATCTCCCCTCCGCATGACAGCGGTCATGTGACACCGGCCACTAACTCGTTTCCCTTTCGGCTTCTAACATGGTTGCATTGAACACGGGGGAAATTGAAAACATGAGACGAAATGGAATTGCGGTGGTGGGCGTTGTTTTGGCGGGAATTCTTTTGGCGGCGTGCTCGGCACCGGGTGCGCAGCAAACAGCGGCGAATATCGCGACGGCCGAGCGCGTGACGGTGACGACGGGCACGGTGGAGAATCGAATTGTGGCTACCGGCAAAGTGGTGGCCAGTGCGTCGGCCGCAGTGGCGTTTGAGCGCAGCGGCGTGGTAGCCGAGGTGCTGGTGAAAGAAGGCCAGCCGGTGCAGGCTGGGCAAGCCCTGGCGCGCCTCAACACGACTGATCTGGATCTGACGGCCCAGCAACAATGGGCCAGCTATTTGAGCGCGCAGGCGACGTATAGCCAGTCGGTCAAGGGTCCATCGGCGGCCGAGATTAAGGCGGCACAGGCGTCGATTGCCAGCGCGCAGTCCTCCATCGCCAGCGCCCAGGCCAGCAAGAATGATCTTTACACGGGGCCGAGTGAGGGCGATCTGGTGCAATTGAAGGCCGATTTGCAAAACGCAGAGGCCGAGCTGAAAAGTGCTCAATCGGCTTATGATCGCGCTTTTCGGCAAAACCCTGCCGGCATCGGTGCGTCTCAGGAAGGGGTGAGCCTGGAGAAGGCCACCAACAACTACAACAAGGCCAAAGCCGCTTACGACGCCAAGTTTGAGCAGCCGTCGCAGGCCCAGGTCGCCAGCGCCAACTCTCAAATTTCGAGCGCCAATTCGCAGATCCAATCGGCGCGCCAGAGCCTGTCTGCGTTGCAGCCGGTGAGCGAAACCATTCAGCAGCGCGATGCCCAGATGCAGCAGGCCTATATTGCCTGGCAGCAGGCTGAGGCGAACATCAAGAATGCCACGTTGCTGGCGCCGTTTGCCGGCATCATCACCGAAGTGAACTATGACCGGGGCGACTATGCTGCTGGCGGCCAGCCCGCGGTGCAGGTGTCCGACTTCGCCGTGCCCATTTTTGAGCTGGATGTGGACGAGGCCGATTTGGGTCAGGTGAAGGTGGGTCAGACGGCTCAGGTGCGTTTGCAAACCTATCCCGCCCAACCCATTGACGCCAAGGTCGAGTCCATCTCAACCGTCGGCACCAACACCGGCGCGGTGGTGAACTACAAGGTGAAGTTGTCGATGGGCAAGGCCGACGGCGGCGCTGGAAGCGAGGGTGAGCAGCCGGTGGTGTTGATCAACATGAGCGGCACGAGCGAAATCGTGACGGCCCAGAAAGATAACGCGCTGGTGGTGCCCAATACCGCCGTCACCATTGATGCCCAGACCAAGCGCTACAGCGTCGATCTGCTCAAGAGCGATAACACGACCCAGAAAGTCGAGGTGGAACTCGGCTTCCGCGATGGCACGCAGACGCAAATTATTGGCGATGTGAAGGCCGGCGATACTTTAATCATTCCGTCGCGCACGGTTCAGACCGCCAACCCAGCAGCTGGCCGTTAAACCGCATTGAGCACGGGAGGTATACACCATGACACTGATCGATATTCGCAATATGACCAAGGTTTATCGCATGGGTGACAACGAGTTCAAAGCGCTGGATGGCGTGGACTTGCAGATTAATCAGGGCGAATATGTCGCCATCATCGGCCCCAGCGGCAGCGGCAAAAGCACGCTGATGAATATGCTGGGCTGCCTGGATGTGCCGACCTCGGGCACGTATGTGTTGAACGACCAGGATGTGAGCAAGATGAACGAGACCCAGTTGGCGAAGGCGCGCAACAAAAACATCGGCTTCATCTTCCAGCGTTACAACCTGATGGGTCGCACCTCGGCGCTGCGCAACGTGGAACTGCCCGCGCGCTATGCGGGCATGGGCAGCCGCGAACGCACGAAGCAAGCCAGGGAGGCGTTGAATGCTGTGGGGTTGAGTGACAAGATCAACAACAAACCCAGCGAGCTCTCCGGCGGCCAGCAGCAGCGCGTGGCGATTGCGCGGGCGCTGGTCAACAAACCCAGCATTCTGCTGGCCGACGAGCCGACCGGCGCACTGGATAGCAAGACCGGCAAGGAAGTGCTCGATCTGTTCGGGCAATTGCACCGCGAGCGTGGCATCACGATTATTGTGGTGACGCACGATCCCAATATTGCCCGCCGCGCCAACCGAATCATTTCGATCAAAGACGGCCGCATCGAGAGCGATATTGCGAATGTGTCAGCGAATATGACGGAAGCGCCGCATTTGAATGGCGCTGCGGTGGCAATGCCGGAGCTGGTGCCGGCGCATTAAGGCTCACTGGAATGGAGGCTTTTTCCGACTCCGGTTTGCGGAGTCGGCTAAAGCCTCCATTCCACAGCAAAAGTCAAAATCATGGGACTACTAGAAACCATTCGAACCGCATTTGAGAGCCTGCTGGCCAACCGGATGCGCGCGGCACTGACCATGCTCGGCGTCATCATCGGCACCATGTCGGTGGTGTTGCTGCTGGCATTGGGCGAAGGCGTCACCAATTACTTCAACGCGCAGTTTGCCACCTTTGGCAGCAACCAGATCACTGTGTCGCCCGATGGCAGCGTGTCTGGCGCGCGGCTGACTAACAATGACGTGAAGGCGTTGAACAGTCAGGTGACGGGCATAAAACGCGTCGTGCCGCAGGTGAGCGGCAACTTGAATGCCGTAGTCGGCACGAACAGCAAAAGCTATAGCGTGGTTGGCACTATTCCCGAAAACTTCGCCATGCGCACCATTGGCGTGCAGGAAGGCCAGCTGTTTACGGCCGACGATGGTGATGCGCGCCTGCGCTATGCCGTGCTCGGCTATCAGGTATCCATCGATTTGTTTGGCGGACAGCCGGCGGTGGGGCAAACCGTGTTGATTAATAGCGTGCCTTTCAAAGTGTTGGGTGTAACGGAGAAAAAGGGCAGCGCTGGCCCGGCCAACTCATCCGACGACAACATCTATGTACCACTCACAGTAGCGCAGGAGAAGCTGTTCCCCAACCGCAACGGTGGGCTCAATGCCGTGTCACAGATCACGGTCGAGGCCACCGACGGCAATCAGTCGAAGCAGGTGACGCAGGACATTGCCGATGTGTTGCGCAAACAGCACAACATTCTGTTCGGCCAGCAGGATGACTTTCGTGTGTTCGATCAGTCATCGACACTTTCAACGATTAACGGCGTGTTGACGGCGCTACAAATCTTCCTGGCCGCCATCGGCGCGATCTCGCTGCTGGTCGGCGGCATCGGCATCATGAACATCATGCTGGTGAGCGTGACTGAGCGCACCCGCGAGATCGGCGTGCGCAAGGCCATCGGCGCGACGCCGGGTAGCATCCGGCTCCAGTTTTTGGTGGAGGCGTTGGTCGTAACGCTGCTGGCCGGCATCATTGGCGTGCTGGTAGCAGCTGGTTTGTCCACCATCATTGGGTTGGTGCAAAACCTGATTACACCGGTGATTCAAGCAACTGCCGTGGCTGTGGCCGTGGGTGTGTCGGTGGGGATTGGTGTGCTATTTGGCCTGTATCCGGCCATTCGCGCCAGCAACCTGCAACCAGTTGAAGCCTTGCGGTATGAGTAACTGATTTTGTGCAGTGAAAGTCATCGTCCGCTTGGCCGTTTATGGGGCTTGAGAAATTATTCGGGATACGGCACGCCATGGATAGGGGCGAAGCATTTGCCCGCACAGGTCTGGGCAAGCCGCAATTTTGGCGGGCGAATGCTTCGCCCCTACGACTACGATCCAATGTCCCGTTTATTTCTTCAAACCCCATCAGCGCCATGCGGACTGGGCATGCACGAGCGGACCCAATAGAAGTGCGTAACATCAGTGAGTAACTAACGTGACCGAACTCATTCGCCTGATCCGCGTCAGCCTGGTGCTGCGATTGATTCCATCGCTGCTGACCTTCATTGCAGTGTTGGCGACCGGCAACACCAGTTTCCTTCTTTTGGTTGCGATCTCGGCCAGCGCATCCATTGTGCTGCTGGCGGGCACATGGGTGGCACAGCGCCGTGGCTGGGTTACGCCGCGGCACGTGCGCTGGCTGCTGGTGCTCACCATCGCGGCCTATGCCATCGAGATGATCGCGCCGTTGCTGGCCTTTCGCTATGCCATGGCTCATCACCTGATTCCGACCGATGCGATCACGATGTTCGATGCGCAAAGCGGTGTGGAAGCTCAATCCGGCCGAAACTCTCCACTGATATTCATTCTGATTCCCACGGTACTAGGCGCTTGGATGAGCGGTGGGCGAGGCGCATTACGCTGGGCGGGTTTTGCCATCCTCATCAACTTTCTAGGGTTGGCCTTTCTGCTGATGGATGCAAGGTCGTCGGGTCAAACTTTGACGGCTGTGAACGCACCCTTCAATGGCTTTGGCGCATTTCTGGCTCAGGCACTGGTCATCGCCATGGTGTGCTACTTTGTGGGCTCACTGGCCGACCGGCAACGCGCCGAGCACGCCGAGCTGGAGAATGCCAGCCGATTGTTGGCCGAGCAATCGTTTGTGCGCGAACAACTGGCCGTCACCCGCGAGCGCATGTCATTGTCGCGGGATTTGCACGACACGGTCGCGCACACGCTGGCGGCATTGTCGGTGCAGATGAATGCGGTGGCGGCCGTGTTGGATGGCCCTCAGCCCGCCGCGCGGCGCGAGGTGGAACGGGCGCGCAGTCTGGTCAAAGAAGGGTTGGATAGCACGCGTCAGGCCATCGGCGGCATGCGCAACAACCAGGTGGGCGATCTAGGTCTGTGCGCGGCACTACGAGCGCAGGCCGATGCGCTGGCCGAACGAACCGATTTGCAGGTGATATTCGAGTGCAGTGGACCAGAGTTTGACCTCACCGATGACGTGTCGAATACTCTATTTCGGATTGGGCAGGAGTCTTTGAATAATGTGGAGCGGCACTCGCAGGCGCACATAGTCCATGTCGGTTTGCGCTTTAACGATGAACAGCCCAAGGCAATTACTTTGGTGGTGCGCGATGATGGCACCGGCTTTGATGCCGACGCGATTCTCGATCAGGATCGCTTTGGCCTGCTGGGCATGCGCGAGCGGGCCGCCTTGATCGACGCCCATTTGCGTGTGGATAGCGTGGTGGGACAAGGCACCGCTGTGACGGTGACCTGGCGGGCGAAGGGGTAGAGGCGTCATTCCCGCGGAGGCGGGGAATGACGTAGTTAAAGGGTTTGCTTTGACAAACTATTAATTCTTCCCGTGACAGTGCTTGTATTTCTTGCCACTGCCGCACGGGCATGGATCGTTGCGGCCCACCTTGTTGGTGTTCACAATCGGCTGCGGCTTTGGTGGTGGCGTAAACATAAATGGGGGTTCGGCCTTGTCTATGTCCGTGTCTAGTTCAGTGAGCACTGATTCAAACTCATCGTCATCGTAATCTGTCCTTTCGCCTACAGGCCGTCGATCAGGGTAATCCCAATTGGCCGGCACCGCTCGCGCAATACGCCCATACCCACGCACAATCACTGCGCCGGGGTCGTCGTTCCCTTCCTCTAAATAGCGGTCTGGGTTAGGTTCGGGGTCCAGCGCTTCAATGGCGTTTAACTCATGTAGCGCGTCCATCAACTCAAATTGATCCGCTTCGAGCTCGAAGATGTCCTCATACAGGTCGCTGAGTTGAATGACATCGGGGCCGGCTAATGCCTGCGCTAGTTCGGCCATCCACGGGATGGCGCGGTCATCATGCAGCCTTGCCAGCGCGCCGGTCAGCACAATCTTGCCGAGATCCAGATGGGTTTGCTGCGCCAACGCGAATAGCGCCTGAAATGCTTCTTCGTTGCCGCGTCCGGCGACACCCAATGCGTCCGCCACCTGAAATCTGGCCTGATGCTGGCTGCTGTAGCGCAGGAACTCGATGCAGGGTTGGATGGACGGCTGGCCAATGTGGCCGAGCGCGAATACAGCGGCTTCAAGTTGGGGCGGCTCCGCAAATAGGTCTTCATCCGCACAGGCATCGACAATCACATCAATCAATTGTTCTACGATGTACTGCTTTTGAGGGCGTAATAGCCCCAATGCGCGAATCCCGAGCGCGACTGCAAAGTCTTTTGTGGCTTCAAAAGCAACATCTTCGCTATTGCGATCATCATCCATATCGATGCGGTGCCGTCCCTCCAACAGCGTCGTGGCAATCTCGACTTGACGATCGTAGGCTGAGCCCATCTGCTGAATTTCATCGTCGGTAAAGGGTTGGTCTCGACCGGCCAGTTCCACCAATGCCAGGGCTTCCTCGGGTTCAGCCTCCTTCCACGCTATGCGTTGTTTGGCTGGCTTATCACGCAGGGGAGCCGCGAAAGCCGTAACAACGCGCTCGGCGTGCAGTCGTTCCGTGTCAACATCTCCCAACGGCACCACATCTTGCAAGCACTCCAGAACGTTGTGCAGCACATGGGCCCAACTCCGGAACTCAGGGTTGCCCTCGGCAGTCCAGCCCGACCAGATGATTTTGGTGCGCAGCGCGACTGCACCCGCCCGGCCAATCAAATGGAGTGCAGTCACGGAATCCCCTTTTTCTGATACTCCCCGCGCTTCACGCATGACCTCGTCGGCATCCTGCGCCGCATCGTAATCGCCGCTCGCATAACACTCGAATACAGCCTTCAAAACAGTGCCACAGATGGACAATTGTTTGGGAATAAATGGCCGGATGCGTTGATAGATTTGTTTTTCTTTGGTGGTGACCTTGCCAGGCAGGTTAGGGCCATAGTTCACTGTCTGTGCCGCATGGATCACGCGAGCGAGGGCATCGCCCACAGCATCTGGCGGTAGTTGAACACAGGCCAGCAGTGCCGCTCGGCTCAAACTTTGGATTAGCACAATGACTTGCAGCGGCGCAAATTGCTCAATTGGAATGGGCACGTTCTGGCCCTGGCCATGCGCCTTGATGTTCTCAAGATAGGTAGCGAATCCTTTTGAACTGGCCTCTTGTTCGAACGCTTTTAAGTAGTCCTGCCAGTCTTGCGCAGAATGAGTTGAGCGAGATTCCATGAGCAAACTATAAGCCCATATTGTCGTAGCGACAGCCAGGAGTACACTTCACCCATGACGATGTTGCGCATTCTGGTGGTCGACGACCAGGAGATTATCCGGCACGGCCTCAAGCTCATCATCGGCGGGCAGTCGGATATGACCGTGGTGGGCGAGGCTGGCGATGGCGAAGAGGCTTTGCGGCTGGCACACGAGCTGCAGCCAGATATTGTGTTGATGGATATCAAGATGCCGCGCATGAACGGCATCCAGGCCACCCGCCGTCTGACTCAAGAGCTGCGCAACACGCGAGTCATTATTCTGACGACCTATGACGTGGACGGCTGGGTGTTTGATGGAATTCGCGCCGGCGCAAAAGGGTATCTGCTCAAAGACACCTCGTCTGAGCGATTACAGGAGGTGATCCGCAGTGTGCATCGCGGCGAGAGCCAGATTGACCCGGCAGTGGCCGGCAAAGTGATGGACGAATTTCGCCGGTTGAGCGAGCCGAATGCGTTGGAGCCACTGCCGCGAGCAGCGAAACCCAGCAAGGCCGACGCGCAGGACAGCGTCATCATCGAAAAACTCACCGAGCGTGAGGCCGAAATTTTGCAACTGGTGGCGCAGGGCAAGAACAACCGCGACATTGCCGCGCAACTGTTTTTGAGCGAGGGCACTGTGCGCAACTACGTCAGCACCATCATGGACAAACTGCACGCCAACGACCGAACGCAAATGGTGGTGAAGGCCGCGCGCCGGAAGATGGTGAAGCTGGATTGAGGAAAGTATTTGAGTAGCCAGTAGTCAGTAACCAGACCGCGAACAATCTGGTTACTGACTACTGACTACTTCCTATTCTGAATCTGAAATGAAAGGTGAATGCATTAGACATTATTGGGAATAACAAAACGCGTTGTCGTAGGGGCGAAGCATTCGCCGCCAAGGTCTATGTTCACTGTAGTTTTGTAGGCGAATGCTTCGCCCCTACCTTGGCAAATCTTTATTCCCAATAATGTCTATTGCAGAGGGCCGCACGGCTCAGCATCGTGCGCGACTACTTGAAGGCACGGTCAAAGTGAGAAATGTCAGACGTCTGGACGTGAGCGTTCAAGGCTTTTGTTAACCAGACGTCTGACATTTTGCCTACTGCGGCAAAGTCAACCCCAATGCCTTCACCACATCGGAATCCAGCTGAACCTTGCCATTGACGAGTTTGCGCTGCATGCCGAAGCACTCGTCGTACCCCCACAGCGACCAGCCGATTTTGAAACTCTCGGCGGCGGTGCGCACATCTTCGATCCATTGGGCGCGATCCTGGGTGGGTGTGGCAGGGCAATACACGCCGAACTCACCCAGCCAGAGGTGGGCCTGATTCGTTTTGGCCCAAGTGGCTGCATCGGCAATGGCAGTTTTCAATCGGCTGGCATTGATATAGGTGTAGCAATAGTTTCGGAGCGTGGTGCGCAGGCTGGAATCTTTTGTGGTGTCCAGAAGAGGTTTGCAGCGCTCGGGTGAAGCGGGATAGGGCAGGTCTTTCAGATTCTCAAGGCCAGGGCCAGCCCAGGTGGCACCCTGGTGGGTGAACTGCATCGGATCGTAGAAGTGAAACGAATACACCACATTTTTGTCGGCCAGCGGCACTAGTTTGGTGAGGCCGGCAATGCCACCCCAGTTGGGGCCGGTGACGATGAGGGTGTGTTGCGGCACCACCGTGCGCATGGCCGCGACCCAGCGCGTTTGAATCTCGGCCCATTTGGCCTCAGACCCCTGGAACACAGGCTCATTCACAATCTCAAAGTAGAGGCGATCTGTGTCCTGACGATTGCGCTCGGCATAGTGCTGGGCCAGGGTTTGCCAGAACACCATGAAGCCGTCCACATACTGCGGGTTGCGCTCCCACGCATCCTTGTCCTGATCGTGCATGTCGATGACGACGGCCAGATCCTGCGCCAGAATGCGGTCGACGGCCTTGTCGAGGAAGCCGATCATGGCCGGGTTCAAGGTGGCCGGGGTATCGACCTGATAAAAATAAGTGGGACTGATGACCAGCCGTACCGATAGCACGCCCATGTCGCGAATGAGTGTAAGATCGGCATCGGTCATGTAATTCTCAAAGTAATCTGGCCCACTGCCCTCGGGAAACCAAAACCAACGCGTGATGTTGACGGCTTTGCTGAGCCGCTCGATGCGGGTTGCCGGCACATCATTCAATGCAGCCAGGGGTGCGGCCGTGGCAGTTGCTGCAACACTGGGCGTTGATGATGCGGTTGGAATTGATTGCACAGATGCGGAGGGTGCGCGTGTGCAAGCGGCCAACACCAGGCCGGCACACAGCACGCCGGCGATTGCACGCCAAAAAATAAGACGGTTCATCATGGCCGAGTGTAGCGCGTTGTTGTGAAAGCCGCCCGTTTTAGAGCAGATTCTTGATTGGTATCCGAACAAGAACCCACCCCCGGCCCCTCCCAGAGGGAGGGGAGACCGAAATCCCCCTCCCTCTGGGAGGGGTTAGGGGTGGGTCATCGTAGGCCAACTAGCAATTTGCTCTAGGCACAAAAAAGTCGCACATCATGTGCGACTTGGATTCGGTTTGCGGCGAGTGGTGCGTACGTGTCAAATCAGGAGAATAGTGCGCGGTGAAGGCGCGAGAGTTTGGGAGGCGCAGTGGGCCGGGTTCGAATGCCCATCTTTTTCAAGGTGTCGCGGGCGAACATGCGCACCAGTTCTTCGGGGTCGTTGAGGGCGCGTTGCAAAGCGGGCACGGCTTGATAGTTGCCGATGCTGCGTAGCGCTGCGGCGGCCGAGATGCGCACTTGCGGATCATGATCGTCCAAAGCCTGGATCAGCGCCTGTGTCACCGCCTCGTGTTTGAAGCGTTTGAGGGAGTTGGCCGCGGCTGCGCGAATGCCGGCATCACGATCACTCACCGCCCACAGCAGTGCCTCGATGGCGGCATCGGTCTGCAGAAAGCCCCAGGCCCACACGGCGCTGCGGCGAACCGCTTCAGAGGGGTCCTTCATGATGTGGGACAGATGCGGGTGTGCCGCGTCCTGGGCCTGGGTCAACAGATCTGCGATCAACATGACCAACTGACCGGCATCGACGCCGCGCTTTTCGAGCCGGCGCATGGCCGACAGCAGCATGGGTAGCGCATTGATGCCGTCGATTTCAACGAGCAAGGTGGCGGCCGTTTCACTCACAAATAGATCGGCATCCTCGAGCAGTTTGTGCAGCTCGGGTATTTGCCAGGCGTCGGCCTCCATGCGGAGTGCATCAATGGCTCGGCGCGAGCGCACCAGGTCGATGCTGTGCAAGCGCAATTCCCGCACAAGCCGTTCCCAGTGCGCTTTTCGCACACTCGAATGACTTGCACTGGATCGCGTTCCAACCAAATCAGGGGTTAGGGTGATTGCATCAATTGATGAAGATTCTACAGTGATAGCTACTTTGTTGCGTAATGAGTTGTTGAGCATGACATTCACCTCGCTATGTGCCTGGAGGCACGTCACGATGGGCTAAACCATACTGATCGTGGTCTGCGAATCATCAGGTTTTAGATGGAGATTGCCGCGAATTGGCTGACATTGAATTTAACAAAGGCAACACGGCAACGTTTGTTGCAAGATTTTCGACTATGACGACCACGCCGGTTGAGCTTTAATTACTTTTGCCGAGTTGCATAAGAACAACTCAGATCATCCTTGCAATAAATGGCGCTTCTAATAAGACCTTATCTGTGTCCGGCGTGTTGATCTGATGGCTCCATTCCAACCCTACCTGAAGGTGGCCCGTTTGACCTGCGGCTTACGATTGTTTTAACGGGTGCAAAAGGGCTTAACCCTGTTATCGAGGTGTGCGTCCGTCTAAATACCCGCTGCCGGCCGGGCAAAGCTGGCATCTGGCATAAAGACGGCTTCCCACAGATGGCGCATAACGGGCTGTAAGCGGCTACCATGCACGGCTATGAGCAACTTTATTTTTGTGGCGAATGTGGCCGATGTCGTTGAGGGCCAAATCTTTGCAACCGACGTGGATGACACCCCGGTTGCTTTGACCAAAGTCGGCGAGGTCATTTACGCATTTGGCGACGTGTGCACCCATGATGATGGGCCGCTGGCCGAGGGAACTATTGACAATCAGTGCGTAGTCTGCCCCCGGCACGGTGCTCGCTTCAATCTGGTCACGGGCAAAGCCAGCTTTCCGGCCGTAAGTCCCATTCCTATTTATGAGACCAAAATTGAGGGTGACGAAATCAGAATAAACCTGAGTTAATATTCGATTTCGCATTCTTGTCCTAGGATAATGAGTGCGCGGATATAGACTGATACTGTCCAATATCCGTCCCAAATTCAAAATTAAATAATGAGCCTTCGGGGCAGGGTGAAATTCCCGATCGGTGGTAATGCTGCTGTGACGCGTAATGTATGAAATACAAAGTGCGGCGCACTGGCTGACAGCCCACGAGCGTGTTGAAAGGCGCGCATGAACCGGTGCAACGCCGGTGCCGACAGTCAAAGTCTGGATGTAAAGAAGGCAAATACGACAGGTGACAGGTCACCGGGACCGTGTATTCGGCGTTGGGCATGCATTTGCCTGCGCCACTTGCACGGTGCCGCGACCTGACGTTTGCGTAGGCCCCGATGGCATAGGAGTTCAATCTATGCGCGGGGCCTTTTTGTTGCAACGGCACACAAAACCAAAATCAAATCAAAAGCACACAAAGCACACGTTGCAGTCAGCTTTACCCACGGCAGACAGCCGCTTGAAACAGATCGTGTTTCGGCTGATGCCGGCGTTGAGCCTGGCTGGTTTTCTGGCCGTGTGGCAGTTGCTGAGCTTGCGCTATGCGCGGTTTATTCTGCCCAGCCCGTTGGATGTGGTTGCAAAACTGGTCGAGCGGCTGCACGACGGCACGCTGCTGGTGCATGTGGCGGTGACCCTGTCTGAGGCGGTGCCGGGCTTGCTGATCGGGACGGCGCTGGCGTTTGTGGTCGGCTATCCAGTGGCCAAATCGCGAGTGGCCGACCGGTTGCTGTCGCCGTTCATCATCGCCTCACAGGGCATCCCATTTGTGGCCATTGCGCCGCTGTTGTTCATCTGGTTTGGCGGCGGCCTCGTCACGATTATTCTCATTTGCACCCTGATCGTGTTCTTTCCCATCGCCATTAATGTGATGACGGGCGTGCGGAATGTGCCGCTGCTCTGGCACGATTTGTTCTCGGCTGCCAACGCCACGCCGTGGCAGCGCTTTGCCAAATTGGAGCTGCCGGCCGCGCTGCCATTTGTGTTCGCCGGCCTGCGCGTCGGCGGCACGCTCTCGATGATCGGGGCGATTACGGGCGAGTTTTTGAGCGCGTCTGACCAGGGCCTGGGCTTTCTGGTGAACCAGGGCAATGGGTTGTATGACACGCCGCTGGTCATGCTGGCCGTGGTCATGATCGTGGGTTTGGCGCTGCTGATCTATGGCGGCATTCGCCTGATCGAACGCCGGCTTGTCGGCTAATCGATTCGTTTACTTTTTTTGGAGTAAGGGAGAAGAACGTGTTTAAGTGTGCTCACGGGTCTGAGGTTCAAGTTTTTGAGGTGTCAGAAGTGTCTTCCAAGATGTCATTACGCTCAGTGTGGATGGTGAGTGGGTTGGCGGCATTGGCGCTCTTGGTCTCGGGTTGTGCTGCGCCTCCGCCGCGCGCGGCCTCAAACGACACAGCTGGCAGCGCCGCTGCAGCCCCGGCGCTGACCAGGATTCAGTTGCCGATGGGCTACATTCCCAACGTGCAATATGCGCCGTTCTATGTCGCGGTTGAGAAGGGTTACTTTGCGGCCGAGGGCATCGAGATCGAGTTTGACTACAAATTCGAGACCGACGGGGTCAAGCTGGTCGGCGCGGGCGAGTTGCCGTTTGCCATTGTCAGCGGCGACCAGGTGGTGCTGGCGCGGGCCCAGAAGCTGCCGGTGAAATACGTGCTGCAGTGGTTTCGCAAATTCCCGATCGCGATCATTGCATCGGCCAAAGCCAACATCAACACCCCGGCCGACCTGAAGGGCAAGACCGTGGGTGTGCCGGGGTTCTTCGGCGCATCCTACGTGGGTTGGCGCGCATTTCTCAAGGCCAATGGGCTGACCGAAAGTGATGTGCAGCAGGAGGTCATCGGCTTCACCCAGGTTGCCGCGTTGCAAGAAGGCAAGAAGGATGTGGTGGTCGGCTACACGAATAACGAGCCGATTGTGCTGGAGAAGAATGGCGTGGCGGTCAAGGTGTTTGCCGTGTCGGATCAGGTGGATATGGTGGCCAATGGATTGATGACGAACGAGAAGACCATGGCCGAGAACCCCGAGCTGGTGAAAGCGATGAGCCGGGCCATACTCAAAGGCATTCAGGACACGGTTGCCAATCCGGACGAGGCGTTGCAGATTTCTGCCCAATATGTGGAAGGGTTGAAGGCCGATGATGCCGTTCAGAAGGCCGTGCTGGCCGCCACCATCGATGTCATGAAGTCGGACAAATACGGCGTGTCCAACGCCATCTCATGGGAGAACATGCAAACGGTCATGATCGACATGGGCCAGGTGACTGAGAAGATGGACGTGACCACGTTCTTTACCAACGAGTTTTTGCCGTAGGGGAGAGAGGTCAGATATCAGACATCAGATTGCAGACATGAGATTGCAGACCATGAGTTACTTCTGTTTCTGACCTCTGACCTCTGACTTCTGACTTCTTCAATCTGTATCCATGCTCACTGCTGATTCCCTCACCCATACCTTTCCCAACGGCGTGCAGGCGCTGCAATCTTTCTCGCTGGAGGTGGGACGGGGTGAGTTCGTGGCCGTGGTCGGCCCTTCTGGTGGCGGCAAGAGCACGCTGTTGCGCGTGTTGGGTGGGCTGCTGCGGCCGACCGAGGGGCAGGTCCGGCTTGATGGCCAGGTGCTGAGCCGGCCCACACCCCAGATCGGCATCATGTTTCAGGATGCGGCGCTGTTGCCGTGGCGGACCGTGGCGCAAAATGTGGACCTGCCGCTGGAGTTGGGGCCGGCGCGCGCCGCCGCTCGCCAGAGCGCTATTTCCGAACACCACGATGTCGGTGACTTGCTGGATCTAGTGGGCTTGAGCGATTTTCGCGACGCCTATCCTCAGGAGTTGAGTGGCGGCATGGCTCAGCGCACCGCCCTGGCACGCGCGCTGGTAACCCAGCCGCCTGTGTTGTTGCTGGATGAGCCATTTGGCGCGCTGGATGCGTTCACCCGCGAAACGCTGGTGCAGGCGCTGGAGCGCATTTGCCGACAGCAAGGCACGACGGTGGTGCTGGTCACCCATAGCATCAGCGAGGCCGTGTTTCTGGCGGACCGCGTGGTGGTGTGCTCGCCGCGGCCGGCTAGTGTGGCAGCAGTGGTGCCTGTGCCCTTGCCGCGCCCCAGGCAATGGGCCATGGAAGCACAGCCCGAGTTTGTAGCCACAGTTGCGGCCGTGCGGCACGCGCTCTCCCCCTAATTCGTCATGCAATATTTCATGGCATAGGGAAGGGAGGCTTTCGTTCAATGCCGCTCAAAACAGGCGGATTTTGGACAGAATTTACAGAATCAGACCGCATGAAAAGCCCCGTAGTTTGTCCATTCTGTCATTCTGTCCAAAATCTTCTCAGCATCATCCACAACGAATTTTTAACTAACGTGTCAAAATCAATAAATCACACACAGAGAGTGGAGTAGATACACAGCATGGGTTTGTTGGACAACAAGGTTGCTTTTATTACGGGCGGCGCAAGCGGGATTGGTGAGGGAACGGCGCGACGATTTATCGAAGAGGGTGCGCGGGTGGTGGTGGCCGATGTGAATGCCGCGCGCGGCCAGGCCATTTGCGAGGAATTGGGCTCACATGCGCTATATGCGCAGTGCGATGTGAGCGTGGCGGCCTCGGTGAAAGCGGCGCTGGAACAGGCGGTGAATCAATTTGGCCGACTGGACATTGTCTTTGCCAACGCCGGCATCAACGGTGTGTGGGCGCCCATTGACGAACTGGAGCCGGAGGAGTGGTCGCGCACCCTCGATGTGAATTTGAAAGGCACGTATCTGACCCTGCACTATGCCATTCCCCACCTGAAGCAGACCGGGGCCGGCAGCATCATCATCACCAGCAGTGTCAACGGCAACCGCGTGTTTTCGACCGCCGGGGCCAGTGCCTATAGCACCTCGAAAGCGGGCCAAATCACACTCATGCGCATGGCCGCGCTGGAACTGGGCCGGCACCACATTCGCTGCAATGCGGTGTGCCCGGGGCCGATTCGGACCAACATTGGTGAAAGCACTGAGCGCCGCGGCACCGACAAACTGAGGATCAAAATCGAGATGCCCGAAGGCAGCCCGGCCATCAACAACGGACGCGGCGTGCCCAAAGATGTGGCCGATACCTGCCTTTTTCTAGCCTCGGACCTGAGCCGGCACGTCTCGGGTGTGGAGATTTACGTGGATGGCGGCGACTCGTTGATGCGGTGAGAGCGGAGGACTAGCCGTTGGCAGCGGGCGGCTGGCGGCTGGTATTCAGGCCGTGCTGCACCAGTCAGTCGCTAATTGCCCGCTGCTAATCCCTATCTCGGGTATAATCAATTTTCTTCTACGGGGAATGGCGCAGTCTGGTAGCGCGCACGGTTTGGGACCGTGAGGCCCCGGGTTCAAATCCCGGTTCCCCGACTTCTACTTCTATGGGTCAAACGTCTCCAGGTTCAGTTGCTGTGTAATATATTGAATTACAAGTATTAAAAATGCTTGACACGGCTTTGCACAGTCTTATACTCGCAGTCGCCGCAAGGACTGTTCCACGATAGGACTGTCAATCTGCTCCGAGCGTTAGCGTCCCAAAGTTAAAGCTATCGTGTTTAGTCAGTTCACAGTTTTAATCAGTTTAATTCTCACATTGGCTTGATATAGCTCAGTTGCTGTTGGTCAAGCCGCAGCAAGATGCAGTCAGCACGCGTCCGGGTGAGTGTCCAACTCATAGGCTCTTCTAGAGCCGATTTAAAGCCCATCGACGCAAGCGCATGACAAAAACCCCGATGCACGGCATGTGCGTTTCATCGCTTTGTCGTAATACCCTTCTTCGTCACTACAATAAATTTGCGAGTCTGTGCAGCACCAGCCCTGTGCAGGTGAATTGCCAGCGTGCGCGATGACGGTATGCACGGCAACCAATCAATCAATCTGCATAGCCTACTCATCATGGAAACGGATAAAAAACCCGATCGCAATCTCGCGTTGGAATTGGTTCGTGTTACAGAAGCCGCCGCAATGACATCGGGCCGCTGGATGGGCCGCGGCGACAAAAATGCCAGTGATAGCGCCGCCGTCTCCGCCATGCGTGCCGTGTTGAACGAAGTCGGCATGGACGGCGTCGTCGTCATCGGTGAGGGCGAGAAGGACAACGCGCCCATGTTGTTCAACGGCGAGAAACTGGGCACTGGCGAGCCGCCTCTGGTGGATATTGCCGTGGATCCCATCGACGGCACCCGCTTGTTGAGCAACGGTGGGGCCGGCGCCATTGCCGTGGTCGCACTGGCCGGGCGTGGGCATATGTATCAGCCTTGCACGTTCTATATGAACAAGATTGTGGTGGGGCCGGAGTGCGTGGGGGCTATTGATATTGAAGCCCCGCCGGCCGCCAACATTCGCGCCGTCGCACGGGCCAAAGGCCTGCCGGTCAGCTCGGTGACCGTGTGTATTCTGGATCGGCCCCGCCACGAAGAGCTCATTCGCAAGGTGCGCGCCACGGGTGCCCGCATCAAACTGATCGGCGATGGTGATGTGGCCGGTGCTGTGCAAACGGCCATGCCCAATTCCGGCGTCGACATGCTGATGGGCATTGGCGGCACCCCCGAAGGCGTTATTACTGCCGCGGCCATGCGGTGTTTGGGCGGCGAAATTCAGGGCAAACTGTGGGCGCGCGATGATGAAGAGCGTGAAAAAGCCGGATGTGATCTGGAAATCACGCTCGACACAGATCGACTGTGCGGCGGCGACAGCGTGTTTTTTGCCGCGACCGGAATTACCAGTGGTGAATTACTCGAAGGTGTCCGCTACATCCATCAGGGAGCAATCACTCATTCGCTTGTCATGCGCTCACGGTCTGGCACGGTGCGATACATCGAAGCACACCACCGCATAGACAAACTAAAGCTACTCTAGACATGAGACGAAAATCTACGCCAGTTACCGACGTGCCTGCGGAGGCCAAAGAAGCTCCTGCCGAGGCTGTCAACACGCTTAATCCTCCTGCCAGCGCGGAAGTGCCGGCTGAGTCCACGACCAGTGCCCCAGTGGCGACCAATGGAAACGGCGTTGGAAACGGCGTTCATGCCGTTGCGCCAACACTTACTCCGGTCGAAGAGCCACCAGCACCCGCTCCCATCGAGGAAACGACCTCTGCGCCGCCCGCACCGGCGCCCTTGCCAACCGGCCCGCTCGGCGGGAGCCAGGCCAGCCGGCAGCAAGCTCAGGCTACGCCGCAGGATGGCTATGGGGAGCGTGATTCACGCGATCAACGCGAGCAACGGGATCGTGATCAGCGCCAGCCGTTTCAGCAAAATAATCAAGGGAATCAGAGTAACCCGAACAACCCCAACAATCCAAATAACCGCCCACAGCGCCGCAATATGTTTGACATGGCGCAGTTGGAAAAGGATACGCTGGATGTGCTGCGCGAGCGGGCCAAAGAGCTCAGCATCTCCGGCTACAGCAAGCTGAAGAAGGATGACTTGATCATTCGGTTGTTGCGCGCGCAGGCCGAGC
>JBBQST010000029.1:0-18778 GCA_038213625.1 Thermoflexales bacterium | reverse complement strand
CTCGATCCACTCGTGCGAGGACGAGGATGCTGTGCCGGCCCAGGCGACCTCGTTGATGACGACGGTGCGCGTGGTTTCGGTGCCGGGGAGTATGGCGACACTGTTGGCGGCGCGGGGTGTGCCGATGATGGGCGTGTTGCTGGCATCGAAGGCAACGGGTGTGATGGGGGCGATGGCAGTGGCCCAGTTAGCCGGTGCATCCGCTGCGCCAGCATCAATGCGCTCCATGCTGGCATAGCTGGGGCTGGCTGTGCCACCGGCCCACGCGCTGCCATTCACATTGGCCGTGTCCAGCGTGTCACCCAGGCCAAAGCGCAGTTGCAGCGAGCCGCCGGTATTGGCGAAGGCCAGCGAGGAGCCGGCGAGATCGGTGTAGGCCAGCGCGGGTGCAAACCCAAACTGACGGGTGAATGCGGCCGCGTTGTTGGCGACCCAGATTCGACCACCGGGTGTCAGCGCAAAGCCGGTTGCAGGAAAGTTGAGCTGGTGATTGCTGGCGTCCATGAGCGACCACGCGCTGTCCAGCGTGATCGTATTCGGCGTCATATTCGTCAGCTGCACCGCCTCATCGGCACTGCTTTCGTAGCCATAGTAGTGCAGGGCCGAGATGAGAATGGAAGGGGTTAAAACAGACGTTTCGGCAAGTTCAGTGTTGATGGCGCGCGAGGTGTGCCGGGCCAGTGATCGCGTAGGAGTGATGAACGAAATGGCAAGGATGAGCGTGAGAAAAAGAGAGACGGCGGTGGTGCGGCGCAGTTGCATGTGCACAGACTAGGGATTCGAGCCTGCGGCGCAACCGTTCGATGGGCCGATCTTTGCCACGAGTGATTCATCAGCCATTAATGGGCAAAAACGTGTGTTGATGCAGGCAGGATCAAGGCAAGTTGCAGGGAGTTAGGGCTGATTTGCAAGCTTGTTCGATTCAAGCTGCATATCTGCCAATACGCGTAAGATAGTGGCTGAGATACAGCACTGATTCTCAGTGTAGAGATTGAATGGACGCAAATTTAACTTCAGTTACGGCACAACAACTGGCCCGGGCTTTGCGCGAGCATTACGGCGTCGGCCACGGCGACCGCATTGGCATTTTGGGCGATGTGGAAATGTTGCTGCCGGTGTATCAGGCATTGTGGATGCTGGGCGCGTGCGCGGTGCCGCTCGACATCGGCACGCTGACCAACACGCAAACCTTGCAAGCGACCAACGCCATCTATCTGATTGCCGAGGAAGGCAAACTGGCCCGCGCGGTGCGAGCGGTGGAGATGGGGCCGAACGAGCCACTGGGTGCGCCGAATTGCCGCGAAGTGATCCAGTTTGATGGCGAGGCCGGCGATGTATTTGGGCATTTGGCGTCGTTGGCGGCTGAGCAGCCTGATCGGGCTCTGGATGCGGTGTTGGATTGGGAGCAGGGCGAGGCCGCTGATCTGGCCAGAGCCGAGGCATTGCTGTTGTGCCTGTATTTCATGGAGAAGGTGCAGTTGTTTGCCTACACGCGCGCGGATTTGCAGGAGTATGCGCGCCGGCGGCAGACCGAGGACAAACCCAAGATGCGACCCAAATTTTCGGCGCTGACGTTTTATCCGGTTGCCGATGATCTGGTGCGGGTGTTGGGCCGTGAGTTGTAGCAGCTGGCTGTTGGCGGCTAGTGGCCCACTGCCAGCTGCTCATGGCTGGCCGCTCTCTATGCATTGGCTTACACTTTAAGCATGGCTCTTTCTAACCAACAACTTGCGGCGATCTTTGCCGATATCGGCGGCCGGCTGGGGATCGAAGGCACCGAGTCGGTGTTTGTGACGCGGGCTTACACGCGCGCGGCCGAGACCATTGAAGGCTCGGCGCGACCGATGGCTGAGATTTATGCCGAGGGCGGCCTGAAGGGTCTGGAAGCCATGTCCGGCATCGGCAAGGAAATTGCCAAAAAGATCGAGACGCTGTTGCAAACCGGCCAGTTGGAATTCTTCGACAAAGTGCGCGCACGTATCCCGGATGGCGTGGCGGCCATGTTGCAGGTGCCGACCGTTGGCCCCAAGCGGGTGAAGCAATTCTGGCAGGAGCTGCGGATTCTCAGCGTGGATGAGTTGGAAGCCGCGGCCGCGGCCGGCAAGCTGCGCGATCTGCCCAGGCTGGGCGAGAAGGCCGAGCAGAAGATTCTGGCCGGCATTGCCTCGATGAAGCGACGGGCCACCGGCCGGCTGCGGGTGGGTGAGGTGTTGCCGCTGGCGCTTGAAATTTGTGACATGCTGCAAAAGCTGCCCGAAGTGCAGAAGATCGAATATGCCGGCTCGTTGCGGCGCATGAAGGAGACGATTGGCGATCTGGACTTTGTGGTGGCGACGACGGATCCGGAGCCGGTGATGCAGACGTTTCGGGCCATGCCCAATATTGAAGAGATTTTGGGGGCGGGAAATACCAAATCCAGCGTGCGGCTGAACACGGGGTTGCAAGTGGATTTGCGAACGGTGGAGCCGAAGCACTGGGGTTGCGCGATGCAATATTTCACCGGCAGCCAACAGCACAACATTCGCGTGCGCGAGATCGCTCAGCAGCAGGGGTTCTCGCTGAATGAGTACGCCCTCACCCATGATAAGACTGGTGAGCAGTTGTTCTTTGACACTGAGGCGGCTCTATATGACAAGCTCGGCCTGGCCTACATCGAGCCGGAGCTGCGCGAAGACCGCGGCGAGATTCAGGCTGCGCAGAGCAAGCCCTCAAAATTGCCGAAGCTGATCGAGCTAAAAGACATGCGCGGCGATTTGCAAATGCACACCACCTGGAGCGACGGCGCGACGGATGTGATGGGCATGGCCGAGGCCGCGATTGAACTGGGCTACGAATACATCCTCATCACCGATCACACGGCCGGCCTGGGCATTGTGAATGGCCTGACGCCGGAGCGCATTCGCCAGCAACGGGTTGAGATTGATCGAGTGAACGCCGAGTTGAAGCAGCGCAAAGCCAGGCTGACCGTGCTGCACGGGGCCGAGGTGGAAGTGAAGAGCGACGGCGCGCTGGATTTGCCCGACGATGTGCTGGCCGAATTGGATCTGGTTCAAGCCAGCGTGCACACCTCGCTGACGCAGCCGCGCGAGAAGATTACGGCGCGGGCGATTGCCGCCATGCGCAACCCCCACATCGACATTCTGGGCCACCCCAGCGGCCGCATCATCAACGAGCGCGAAGGGGCCGATTACGACTGGGACGCGTTGTTTCGAGCGGCGGTGGAATATGGCGTGGCGGTCGAGATTAACGCCGACACCTCGCGGCTCGACCTGAGCGATGTGCACGCGCGGCGGGCGATGGAGCTGGGCTGCAAGATCACGATCAGCACCGATGCCCACACGCCGCTGAGTTTGCCCAATATGCGCCTGGGCGTCGGCGTGGCGCGCCGGGCCTGGATCACAGCCGAGAGCGTGGTGAACACGTGGCCGCTGGCGCAGGTGTTGAAGTGGGCCAGGAACAAGGCCTCGTGAGATCGGAATCGGATTTTGGACAGATGACAGAATGGACGGTACATGAATCTGGTTTGGATTTGTCCATTTTGTCATTCTGTCCAAAGTCTTCTCTTAGGACTTGCGCTGTAACCTGATCAGCTCGTTCAATTGCAGCGTAATGGGTTCAGATGCGTCGACGCATCCGAGAGCCATTCGCGTAAGTCCTGATCTTTGAGAAAAACCCACTATGACACACACAAAACCGATCGCGCTGCAGCTGTATACGTTGCGCGAGAGCTTTGGGTATTTGACCGCGCAGAGGTTGGGGCGGGGCCGGTAGGTTTGGCGGTGATTCAAGTGAAGCTGTTTCGGCGTAATGGCTTTACCGATTCCTACAACTTCGTCAGCCGATGACGTCTTGAGGTGAGCGGCGTTGTGGTTCACCCTATTCAAAATATGAACTGGGGGACACAACATGATTGAGTTAGGGTATGCGTTGTCGAGCGAGGAACATTCGCCGAATGATCTGGTGAAACATGCGGTGCGGGCCGAGGAAATTGGCTTTAGCTATGCGTTGATCTCGGATCACTTTCACCCATGGGTGGATAAGCAGGGCCAGAATCCATTGGTATGGAGCGTGCTAGGCGGCATTGCGGCCCAGACCAAAAAGATTCGCATGGGCACCGGCGTCACCTGCCCCATGATCCGGATTCACCCGGCCATTATTGCCCAGGCAGCGGCGACGGTGGCGTGCATGATGCCGGGGCGATTCTTTTTGGGCGTGGGCACGGGCGAGAACCTGAATGAGCACATTCTGGGCGACAAATGGCCGCCGGTGGACACACGGCTGGAGATGCTGGAAGAGGCCGTGGACGTGATGCGCGTGTTATGGCAGGGTGGCCTGCAAAGCTATTCCGGCCAGTTCTACGAAGTGGAGAACGCACGGCTGTATACGCTGCCGGATGAGCCCATCGAGGTGTATGTAGCCGCCAAGGGCGAGAAGGCGGCCTCATTGGCCGGGATGATTGGCGATGGTTTCATTAACACGTCACCCGAGTCTGAGCCAGTCAAGACATTTGAAATGAACGGCGGCCAGGGCAAGCCCAAGATGGGCCAGATGACGGTGTGCTGGGCTATGGACGAGCAAACGGCCAAAGATACTGCCCTGGAATGGTGGCCCAATGCCGCACTCAAGGGCCAACTCTCACAGGAACTGGCGCTGATGTCTCATTTTGAGCAGGCCACCCAGGACGCCACTGCCGATCAGGTGGCCGAGATCGTAGTATGTGGGCCTGATCCGGAGAAATATCTGGACATGCTGAACCAATATGCCGAAGCGGGTTACGACCATGTCTACCTGCATCAGGTGGGGCCGGATCAAGAGGGCTTTTTCAAGTTTTACCAGAAAGAGCTGGCGCCGCGCTGGGAGAAGGTGGCCGGCTAGCTGACAGCAAATGGAGTTTGAGCAAGCCGTAAATACACACGCGCATCTGATTGGATGCGCGTGTTTTTTGTTCATCAGCCTGTGCTCATTAATGTTGTGCTGATGTGGTTGGAGTAAGATTTGGCTAATTAAGAAGACGAGCATCTTTTTTACTTGACGGGCTACTGAACAATAAGTTATACTCCTGTCAAGTTTTAATTTAGACGCTGTTGATGATGTTCCATTTGTGCACGGCTCGTGCGCAGTGTCCAACAGCGAGATAAGCCCCATCGAGTAGACTGAAACATCGCAAAGGAGTTTTATTGTGTCAGAAGCTTGGTTTGAAATTCGCGATCTACACGTCAAGATTGCCGGTACAGATAAAGAGATTTTGAAGGGTCTCAACCTGACCGTGAATCCTGGCGAGATCCACGCCATCATGGGCCCCAACGGCAGCGGCAAAAGCACCACGGCCTATGCCATCGCCGGCCACCCCAACTATGAGGTGACCAGCGGTGATATTTTGTTTAAAGGCAAAAGTATTCTGGAGCTGGAAGCAGACGAGCGCAGCCGCGCCGGCCTGTTTCTGGCCTTTCAATATCCGGTGTCGATTCCGGGCGTGACCGTGGCCAACTTTCTGCGCACGGCTTTGAACGCGCGCCTGAAGGTGGAAGCGGCGGCCCAGAATAATGGCGTGCTGCCGAGCAACATGAAGGGCATGCCGATTCCGGTGTTTGCCAAGAAGTTGCGCGAGGCGATGAGCGTGCTGAAGGTCGACCAGAGCTTCGCCGGCCGTTACCTGAACGAGGGCTTCTCCGGTGGTGAAAAGAAGCGCGCCGAGATTTTGCAGATGGCGATGTTGAAGCCGGATATGGCCGTGTTAGACGAGACCGACTCGGGCCTGGACATCGACGCATTGCGCGTGGTGAGCGAAGGCGTGAACACGCTGCACGAGACCAACAAAAACATGGGTGTGCTGGTGATCACGCACTACCAACGCCTGCTCAACTACATCAAGCCTCAATTTGTGCATGTGCTGATTGACGGCCGGATGGTGGAGAGCGGCGGGCCAGAACTGGCGTTGGAACTGGAGAATCGTGGGTATGACTGGCTGAAGGATGCGCCGGCGGAAGCAACTTCTGTAGCGGCGTAAGCGGAGGAAAAAATGGCTGAAGAAAATACTGAAGTATTGGTGAATACATCGGCTACTGACGAATACATCGAGAAGTATGGTTTCCACGAAGAGGAAAACAACTTCTTTAAGAGCCGGCAGGGCATCGATGTTGAAATCGTGCGCCAGATTTCGGCGATGAAGAAAGAGCCGGAGTGGATGACCGACTTTCGCGTGCGCTCGTTCGAAGCCTTTGAGGCCAAGCCGATGCCGAACTGGGGCAGCGAGGTCTTGCAGCAGATCGACTTCGCCAGCATCTTCTATTACATCAAGCCGACGGATGGCCAGGCCAAGACTTGGGAAGATTTGCCGGCCGAGATCAAGAACACCTATGACCGACTGGGCATTCCCGAGGCCGAGAAGAAATATCTGGCCGGCGTGGGTGCGCAGTACGAGTCCGAGGTGATTTATCACAGCCTGGCCAAAGATTTGGCCGATAAGGGCGTGATCTTTACCGACACAGACAGTGCATTGCGCGATCACCCCGAGCTTTTCCGCGAATACTTCGGCACGATCATCCCCTACACCGACAACAAGTTTGCGGCGCTGAACAGCGCGGTGTGGTCGGGTGGCTCGTTCATCTACGTGCCCAAGGGCGTGAAGATCGAGATGCCGTTGCAGGCGTATTTTCGCATCAACGCCAAGAACGTGGGCCAGTTCGAACGCACCTTGATCATCGTTGACGAGGGTGCCCAAGTGCACTATGTGGAAGGCTGCACGGCTCCGGTGTGGAGCTCGGATTCGCTGCACAGCGCCGTGGTCGAGATTGTGGTGAAGAAGGGCGGCCGCTGCCGTTACACCACCATTCAAAACTGGTCTACCAATGTGTATAACCTGGTGACCAAGCGCGCCGCAGCCTACGAAGATGCGACCATGGAGTGGGTGGACGGCAACCTGGGCAGCAAGCTGACCATGAAGTATCCGGCCGTGTATTTGATGGAGCCGGGCGCGCATGGCGAGATTTTGTCGATTGCGTTTGCGAGCAAGGGCCAGCATCAGGACGCCGGCGGCAAAGTGGTGCACGCCGCGCCGAACACGACCAGCAAGATCGTCAGCAAGTCGATCAGCAAAGATGGCGGCCGCACCAGCTATCGCGGCTTGCTCAAAGTCTACAAAGACGCGACCAACTCGCGCAGCAATGTGGTGTGCGACGCGCTGTTGTTGGATGCGCAGAGCCGCAGCGACACGTATCCCTACATCGAGGTGGACACCGACAATGTGAGCATCGGCCACGAGGCCAGCGTGAGCAAGATTGGCGAGGAGCAGTTGTTCTACGCCATGAGCCGCGGCGTGAGCGAGGAAGACGCCAGCTCGATGGTGGTCTCGGGCTTCATCGAGCCGCTGGTGAAAGAGCTGCCGATGGAATACGCCATGGAGATGAACCGCCTGATCGCGTTGCAGATGGAAGGGTCGGTGGGGTAGGACGGTTGGTCAGGTTTTTAAGGTTAATCAGGTTGGTCGAGTTGTTTGAACTCGACCAACCTTACAAACTAACTTTATCAACCTTAAGCACTTTTAACAGTATGGCGATTGCATTATTGAAACCGACACCTGTGGTGAAAGCGGGTGAGTTGACTCGTGAGCGGGTGACCGAATACGGCCACGCCTTGGGCGAGCCGGAGTGGATGACCGAGCGCCGGCTGGAGGCATTTCGTGTGTTCCGCGACACCCCGGCCCCCAACCGGCACGACGAGCTGTGGCGGCGCGTAGAGCTGAGCCGCTTTAAGCTGGATCAGATTCTGGCCAATGTGGATGTGGCGACCAACGAAGTAAAAACCGAGCTGATCTCGCCGATTGATGCGCAAGCATTGGCCGCGCAGGGTGTGGTGTTTGCCGACTTTGCCACCGCTGTTCGCGAGCATGGCGACCTGCTGAGTAAGCTGCTGATGGCCGAAGCCGTGAAAATTACGGATAGTTATTTTGCGGCGCTGCACGCGATCTTTGTGCGCGGCGGCGTGGTGCTGTATGTGCCGGCCGGTGTGCGCATCGAGCAGCCGTTCCGCGCGTTCCATCACATGACGGCCGAGCAGCGCACCGGCTTTAATCACACCCTGGTGGTGCTGGAAGAGGGCGCGCAGGCCACCCTGATTGAGGACTTTGCCTCAGATGCGCCGGTGAATGGCGAGGCGGCCGAGATTCAGGCGATGTATGACGGCGTGGTGGAGCTGGTATTGCGCAAGGGCTCGCAGTTGCACTATGTGAACCTGCAGGACCTGGGTCGCAATGTCTACAACTTCACGACCGAGCGGGCCAAGCTGGCCGAAGCCTCCACGTTGCATTGGGTGATCGGCGGCGTCGGCAGCAAGTTCACCAAGAGCTTGTTGGAGAGCGACCTGGAAGGCCCCAACAGCACGGCCCTGATGAGCGGTGTGTATTTTGCCGATGCCAAACAGCAACTGCACTACGACACACAGCAAAATCATGTGGCCCCAAATTGCAAGAGCGATCTGCTCTACAAAGCGGCCTTGCGCGATCAGGGGCGCACGGTATGGCGCGGCAACATTCGGGTGTTCCCGCTGGCCCAGAAGACCGACGCGTATCAGGCGAATCGCAATCTTCAGCTTTCACCGTTGTCGCGGGCCGACTCGATTCCAGGGCTGGAGATTGAAGCCGATGATGTGCGTTGCACCCACGGCGCAACGGTGGGCCAGATCGAAGCCGAGCCGATGTTCTACCTGGAGAGCCGCGGCATTCCGCAATCCGAGGCGCGCCGGCTGATCGTCGAGGGCTTCTTTGCGCCGGTGATCGAGCGGATTCCGCTGGAAGAGACGCGCAATCGGCTGATCGATGAGATTGGCAAGAAGATTGGTTAGACGGAGCGGCTCAGAAGCCGCGACGACAGACGGAGGACGGCTGGTTGGCCGTCTTCCGTCTGTCGTCCTCCGTCTCTTTTCCTTCACCCCTTCAACCCCGTCGTCACGATGCCTTCGATGACGTAGCGCTGCGAGACGAAGTAGATGATGATCGACGGCGCGACGAACATGATTGTGGCGGCCATCTGGTAGGCCAGCTCGCCGCCGCCGCGGAAGTTGCGCAGGAAGTTGATGCCTAGCGCCAGCGTATATAAATTACTGTCGCTGAGGTAGATCAACGGCGTTAGAAAATCATTCCAGGTGGCGATGAACGAGAAGATGGCGATGGTGGCCAGGGCCGGTTTGGCCAGTGGCAAAATAATCTGCCAGTAGATGCGAAACTCATTCGCGCCGTCCACTTTGGCGGCCTCGTCCAGCTCCATGCTCACGGTCATGAAGAACTGGCGCAGCAGGAAGATGGAGAAGGCCGGGCCGAAGAAGGGCGGGATGATGAGCGGGCCGAACGTGTTTGCCATTCCCAGACCGCGCACCCACAGGATGAAGGACGGGATCATCGTGACGGGGTAGGGAATCATCATCGTCGTCAGCAGCACCACAAACAGCACATTGCGGCCAGGGAAGCGCAGCCGCGCAAAGCCAAACGCCACGAACGACGCTGACAGGCACTCGCCGATGACGCTGATGGTCGTGACCAGAATGCTGTTGCCGAAGAAACGCGCAAACGGAATCAACTCGAAGACCTTGGGGTAGTTGGAGAAGTTGAATTCCCTGGGCAAAAACTCGGGTGGAAAGCGCAGGCCGGCCCCGGCTGAGCGCAGCGACGAGGTGACCGCCCACAGAAATGGCAACAAAAATGCCGCGCCAACACCGATTAGCAAGGCATAGATGATCACGATGCGAACTACGCGAGCGGCCGCGCCGGGGCCATTTTTCATTCGCCGGGTGGGAGAGATATTCGATGCAATCGTTGCCATTTATTTTCTCCCCAGCCCTTCGTAGTGCACCCACATACTTGAAGAGCGCAACAGGATGCCGGTGCAAATGAGAATAATCAAAAACAGGAACCAGGCCAGCGCCGAGGCATAGCCCATCTCGAACCAGCTGAAGGCGTTTTGGTAGAGGTAGAGCAAGTAGAACAGGCTGGCGTTGGAGGGGCCGCCACGGGTCAAAATATACGACGTGGCGAAGGTCTGAAAGGTGGCGATGACGCCGGTGACCAGCGCGAACAGAATCACTGGCGAAATTAATGGAATGGTCACGTTCCAGAAGCGCTGCCAGTTGTTAGCGCCGTCCAACTCGGCTGCCTCATACAACGCAGCCGGCACGCCCTGCAACGCGGCAATGAAGATCACGGTCGTGCCACCCACGCCCCACAGACTCATCAGCACGAACGCCGACAGGGTGTAGTCGGGATCGCCCAGCCAGTTGGGGCCGGCAATGCCCACGATCGAGAGCAGGTAGTTGACGATGCCGTAGCGGGCGTTGAAGATCCAGGCAAAGACAATGGCAACGGCCACGCCCGAGATCAGCGACGGCAAATAGAAAATGGTGCGAAAGAGCCGTTGCCCCGGCACCCTTTGATTCAGCAGAATGGCCAGCACCAACGCCGTGACCAGACTGACCGGCACGCTAAACAGGGTGTAGATCGAGGTCACTCGCAGCGACTGATAGAACAGGCCGTCGCTGAACATGCGGGTGTAGTTGGCCAGGCCGGTGAACACAGGCGTGAGGCCGGGCTTATACGTGGTGAAGCTGAGATAGAGCGAGACGAGAATAGGGCCGGCCAAAAACACGATGAAACCCAGCAACCACGGGCTGATGAAGATGAAGCCGACAATGGCTTCGCGGCGGGCCATGGCCGAGGGTTTATTGCGGCGGACTCCAACCGGGGCGAGGGCTGATTGTGCTTGTGCCATTGGCAGATTGATAAGCCTTGCGGGTGGGAGGCTAGCGGCTAGCAGCTGGCCGCTAGCCTCCCACCCGCGAAGTTGGATCAGGCTTACGCGCGGGCGAGTTCTTCGTTCACGGCCGGTTCGGCCGCGGCCATCGCTTCGGCCACGGTCTTCTTGCCGATGAAGGCCAGATCGAGCTCGGCCTGGATGAGGCTGGAGATTTTATCGAACTTGGCGCCGGCACCGGGGATGCGCAACTTGCCGGGCTGTTGCACGATATCGACCAGCGGCTTGTAACCCAACTGCTCAAACTCCGGCTTGTTGAACGTCGGCAACAATGACTTGAGCGGTGGGACGTAGGGCGTCACACTATCGATGGGGCGCTGGAGCACGAAGTCGCGCGAGTAAGCCCAGGCGGTGCTGGCCAGTTGCGACTGCGAGCTGATGGACCAACAGCCCAAATGCATGTACCACACCCGATCGCCGGTGAGCGACTTGGGCGAGAGCACGGCTTTCCAGTTGATGTCCTTGGCTTCCTTGATATCGCCGAAGTCCCAGTAGTTGCCCAGACGCATCGAGATCTGACCCGCGCCAAATGCTTTGGTCATGCTGCCGATACCCTGTGCGTCGCTGGTGCCGGGGGCCACCTTGTCTTTGTTGACCAGGTCGTACCAGAACTGAACGGCCTCGGCGGCCTTGGGATCGGTGATGGTGGTCTTGGTGCTGTCGGCGTTGAAGATGTCGCCGCCGTTGGACCAGATCCAGTACTGCCAGTTCACGAACCAGTTGTCGAAGTTGGCACCCCAGCGCTCGACATTGCCGTTGGTGCTCTTGGTGAGCTTGATCGCGGCATCGCGGAAGTCCGTCCATGTCCACGCATCGGTGGGCTCGGCCACACCGGCCTCCTTGAACTGATCCACGTTGTAATAGATCGAGACCGGGCCGGGCATGAAGCCGTAGATGAAGGCGTACGACTTGCCCTCATAGCTCTGAGCCGGCTGCACCACTGGCAGCACATCGTCGGCCTTGATTTTGCTGTCGCCCTTGATCAGCTCATCCAACGCCATCAGCGCGCCATTTTGAGCATACGGCTGCACATAGCCCTCCCACATGTCAAAGACATCCGGCATGGTGTTGGCCGCCAGCAAGGTTTGTAGCTTCTCGAAGTAGTTCTGGCCGGCAGGCGGCGCTTCCTGTGTGACCGTAACGCCGGGGTTGGCAGCGGCAAAGTCGGTGTTGAACTTGATCCGCAACGGTTCCTCGGCTGGCGTGGCGCAGCACACCAGCACACGCAGGTTGCCGCCGGCGGCTGCGGCCGGGGCAGTGGTGGGAGCAGGCTCCTGGCCAGGGGCGGTGGTTGCTGCGGGTTGGGCCGGTGCGGCGGCCGGTGCGCAGGCAGCCAGGGCCATTCCGGCCGAGCCGATGCCGACCAGTCGGATCAATTGACGGCGGCTGATCACAGGGTTATTGGAACGTTTACTCGCGAATGACATGGGTACTAAATCCTCCTGAAAAGACAGTTGGTAGATGCGATCGAAATGTTTCGATTTATCCTTGATTTGATGATCTTGTCGTTTGTCAAAGCATAGGCTTTAACTCGTCATTCCCGCGAAGGCGGGAATCTAGGCGCAACCCCCACGCTATAGTAGAGGAACGTCTGGATTCCCGCCTTCGCGGGGAATGACGGCGTTACGGAAAGACTTTCCTCTGACGAGCGACTAAATCTTTTCCATAAGTTCTGGCGATTTGAGATACGGGCCATACGGGTGACCAATCCCCAACAATTGCTTGCGAACCGGATCATTGCTGGCCAGCGCGTCGGCGATGAGGCGCTGCGACGGCTCATATTGCGGCCACACCTTCATCCACAGGTGGCCGTAGTTGAAGATTAACACTTTGCGGGCGAAGTCGCTTTCGTTGTTCACGGCACAGTGGTAGACGCGGCCGTTGAACAGGTAGGCGGTGCCGGCCTTGCCCGTCATCTGGTAGGCGTTGGGCATCTGCTTGGGGTCGGCCACCTCGGGGAATTTGAAGTCCAGTGGCAGGCGATGCGAACCCGGCACCATGGCTGTGCCGCCGCTGTTGGCGTTGACATCGCTCAGCAAAAAGAACACCTTGACCATCATAACTGAAAAGGGATGGAAGACGCCGCGCATGCCCACATCGTGATGCCAGTCGGCATGGGTTTTGGGGGTGTGGGGCGGGGTGATGTAGTAGGAGTTGTCCACCATGGTGACATCGTCGCCGACGATCTCGCGCACGATGGGGAACACATTGGGGTGCCACAACAGGTTCAAAATGGTGTCGTTGTAATTCATCGGCGCGATGACCTCTTCGAGAGATTTGCCGCGAATGCCGGGCAGCGCCGGATCAGCGCGCCAGGTGTGCTCCACGCGGTCGGCTGCCGCGCGCACGCGGGACAGCTCATCCGGCGAGAGGGCATTTTCGATGGTGAGGAAGCCGTTGGTTTCGAAGGCGATGCGTTGTTGGTCGGTCATTACTTGGGTAGGCATAGATTGATCACTCCGTGGATTGGTTCAATCGGATCAAATACAAGTGTGTGAAGGGTTGAAGGGTTGAATTGCTGGATGAGGCGATGTGCTAGGGAACTATACCGCCGGCCGAAGTCCAACTGCTATGGCGCAGGAGCCGCCGTCTCGATGGCGGCGTTTCGCTTGATCGCGTGGCAGGCGATGGCGTCGGGGCAGGCGGTGGGTTGGACAACCGCGTTTGTGTTGCTGGCGGAGCCGAACCATTGCGCGGCCAGTGTGGGTGATGTGGCCACGATGAGTGTCGTGATCAGTGCCACTACGAAAAGGCCTCCCACCAGGATGAGCAGCCGCGAGCGGGATGTGGATACCGAAAGCTGATTCTTTAGCATAAGGCTCTGAAAGTATAGAGCGTCTAGCTTATAACAGGCAGGTGCATTCGCTAAAAATGAGGCAATCCGAAACAAAGCTTGGTTGGATGCCGGATTTTTAGAGGGCGGCATGTTCCGGCCTGTGGTTACGAAATTAAGATGCAAAGATGTGCGCCGGCAAAAGGCCTGCCCGTCGATTGTCCACTATCATGCGTCCATGAATTGCTGCCATCAGGATCATTGCAGCGGCCTCGAACAGCTCTTTGACCAGCGTCTCGCCCAGGCCGAACTCAAAGACTATCAGCGGTCTGGCCCGGCCAAAACCACCCGCTGGCTGCTTGAAGCCCTTCGAATACAACTGCCTCCAGCAGAGGTGGATCGGGCCGGGTTGTCATTGCTCGATATCGGCGGCGGCATTGGTGCCATTCAGCACGAGCTGGTGAAGGCGGGCGTGGGCCACGTGACTGCGGTCGATGCCTCTACTGCTTATCTGAATGTGGCGCAACAAGAGGCCAAACGGCGCGGCTATGCCGATCGCGCTGACTATCGTTTTGGCGATTTCGTTGCACTCGCGCCAGACGTTGCCCCGGCCGATGTAGTGACTTTGGAACGCGTGATCTGTTGCTACCCCGACATGCGGGCGCTGGTGCAACGCTCCGCTGGGCTCGCGCGCCGTTGGTATGGCATCGTGTATCCGCGCGATGGCTGGTGGATGCAGCGCGGCCGTGACCTATTCAACCTCGTCATGCGAGTCCAGCGCAATCCGTACCGCTTCTTTGTGCATCCGGCTGCGGCGGTCGAAGCTTTGTTAAATGAGAGTGGCTTCCAGCGGCGCTTCTACCGGCACACATTCGTGTGGCAAGTGCTGGTCTATGAGCGTGTGCAGTAAGTAATGAGTGCAATGGCATCGTCATCGCACATGAACCGTGCGGAGCGCTTCTGCTAAGTAGGTCGGCAAAAGTTCTTTACGTGATGTGCATGGTAGGGGCGCAGCATGCTGCGCCCCTACGAAGGCTGATTGCACATTTGTCCTTACGGCAACCCGTCAACTGACAATCAATTTCTTTTAAAGACTTACTTAGAGACAGGGGCTCCGCACAGTCCAATATGCTTACCCGCCGGGTGCTTACCCGCCGGCGCTGCTCATGGCGCTGGGGTTGTTCACGAGCTGGTCATAATTCTTCTCAAACTGAGCCCACAGCTCGCGCGCCTTCTGGTCGTAGGCCTCCTTGTCTTTCCAGGTGTTGCGCGGGTTGAGCACGTCACCCGGCACACCCGGCACATGCGTCGGCACGTGAATGCCAAAGATGGGATGCGCCTCGGTGGGAATGTCGCGCAGACGGCCGTCGAGAATGGCCGTGACCATGGCGCGGGTGTGGCTGATCTTCATCCGTTGACCCACGCCGTAGGGGCCGCCACTCCAGCCGGTGTTGACCAGCCAGACCGTGGCCTTGTGCTCGGCCAGCCGCTGCTCCAGCAGGTCGGCATACACGGTGGGGTAGTGCACCATGAACGGTGCGCCGAAACAGGTGCTGAAGGTGGCTTGTGGCTCGGTGACACCGCGCTCGGTGCCGGCCAGTTTGGCCGTGTAGCCGGACAGGAAGTAGAAGCGCGCCTGCTCCGGGGTGAGCTTGGCGACGGGTGGCAACACCCCAAACGCATCGGCCGTTAGAAACAGCACATTGCGCGGCTGGCCGCCCATTCCGGTGGCCACATAGTTGGGAATGTAATGAATCGGATACGCCGCGCGCGTGTTCTCGGTGATCTCCTCGCTATCCAGATCGAGCTCGTGGGTGTCGTTGTCGAGCACCACGTTTTCCAGCACTGTGCCGAACTGGCTGAGTGTGGCGTAGATCTCGGGCTCGGCCTCGGGTGAGAGCCGGATGACCTTGGCATAGCAGCCGCCCTCGAAGTTGAAGATGCCGGCATCGCTCCAGCCATGCTCGTCGTCGCCGATCAGGCCGCGCTTGTGGTCGGCGCTGAGGGTGGTTTTGCCGGTGCCGCTGAGGCCAAAAAACAGGGCTGTGTCGCCCATCGGGCCGACATTGGCGGCGCAGTGCATCGGCAGCACGCTCTTGTTCGGCAACAAATAATTGAGCACCGTGAAGATGCTCTTCTTGATTTCACCCGCGTAGCGTGTGCCGCAAATTAAAACGGTGCGGGCGGCAAAGTTGATGACCACGGCGGCCGAGGGGCTGGCTTTGCGGGTGCCGTGCCGGCTGGGGTCCGGGTGAAACTCGGGTGCGTGCAGGATGGTGAAGCCGGGCTCAAAATCGGCTAAATCAGCCTGATAGGGCCGGATGAACTGGTTGTAGGCAAAGAGGGTGTGCCAGGCGTTTTCGCTGATGAGGCGGACATTGAGCCGGTGCCGCTGATCGGCGCAGGCATATAGATCGCGCACATACAACTCTTTGGTGTTGAGATAGGCCTTGATGTCCTGTTCGAGGCGGGCGTAGTGATCCAGCGACATGGGCTGATTGACCTTGCCCCACCAAATTTTGTCCTCGCTCGAAGGCTCTTTGACCACCCATTTATCTTGCGGCGAGCGGCCGGTGAAGGGTGAGGTGACGGCGAGGAAAGCGCCGCCGCTGGTCAGGTGGCCTTCGCCGTGCTGTAGCGCCATCTCGATGGTGGTGGCCGGCGAGGGATTCCAGGTTTGCCGAATGCCGGAGAGCCCGATGTGCTGAATGCCGAATTTACTGTGAATCATGTTGATCAAGTGGTTGTCAGGAACTGTGCGCTAGGTTAGCGAATTGATTTCTGATTAAGCGGGTTTAACGGGTTGAATCTGTGTTGACATCGATTCAAATCCGCTCAAACCTGTATCTTGGGTAATGAATATAAATCAATATAACACTGCCGGCATGGTCAACTGACCAGTTGTGACAGATGGAACAATTTTGCGCCGGCGGGTCATTTGTTGAGCCGTTTTAGTTTGGATTGACATCTCTACGCACTTAATTGCACTCACTTAGTTTTCCATCGTCGTTGTCTCAGCCATCTCTCACCCGTCCTCCCTAACTTGAGCGCGCCCCAGCACTCCGGTTTTCCATCTCATACGACCGTAGCAAGACCTTAACAGTCAAGCAAAATCAGAAAGGAGAAATGAAATGGCCAGTAAGAATCGACAACCTGTGCCCGAGGATGCGCTCAACCAGATGCAATGGTATTTGGGCGAGGAAACGATTGAAGACTATCAGGATGGATTGGTCTCGCGCCGCGGCATGCTCAAGCGGCTGATCGTGATTTGCGGTGGTAGTGCTGCCGCCGCCACTATTTTGACGGCGTGTGGTGTGCCTGTCAATGCGCCGCCACCCGCCTCGACCCCGGCATCGACAACGGTGGCACCAACCATTGTCGCTGCGGCAACCGAGGCCCCGACTCCTATAGGTACGAACGCTGTCACTGAAGCAGACGCGGCTGTCGCTACCGCTGGCGCAATAGCCCCTACCGCTCCAGTCACCACCGCTCCAGCCACCACACCGCCTCCTGCGGCCACGCATGGGCAGGCCAAAGGCCCACTGAGCGTGCCGGAAGATGATGCGGCCGTGCAGGGTAGCGATGTGACTTTCCCCGGCGATGTGGAGCTTATGGGATATCTGGCCAAACCGGCCGCAGCAGGCACCTATCCCGGCGTCATCGTCATCCACGAGAATCGCGGCCTGACCGCGCATATCAAGGATGTGTCGCGCCGGTTGGCCAAGGCTGGCTACGTCGCGCTGGCGGTGGATCTGGTGTCGCGCGCCGGTGGCTCGGCCAGCACTGCATTCGACCAGATTGCCGGCATTCTGAGCCAGGCCAAGCCCGAGGATCTGGTGAAAGACCTGGGTGCGGGTGTGGACTACCTGTTGGCCCAGGAAGGGGTGAAGCAGGGCAAAGTCGGCGTGGTCGGCTTCTGCTTTGGTGGCGCATATACCCTGCGGCTGGCCGCGGCGAACACCAAAGTGGGTGCGGCCGTGAGCTACTATGGCCCTGCGCCGCAGCCGTTGGAGCAGATGGCCAACACTGAGGCCGCGATCCTGGGTCAGTATGGCAGCAACGATGCGCGCGTGAACGGCACCATTCCAGACATGGAGAAGGTGTTGGCCGATGCCGGCAAGACCTTCAGCAAGAACACCTACGAGGGCGCGAACCACGCCTTCAACAACGACACCGGTGCCAACTACAACGAAGCGGCGGCCGTGCAAGCCTGGCAGGCCACGCTGGATTGGTTTAAGGCGAACTTGTAAGTCGGGTCTGAATAAGTCGGGTCTGAATAAGCCGGGTCTGAATCAACCTGAGACACGTCAGGGGCTGGGGCATTAGTCCTGGCCCTTTTTGTTGGGGTGCATTCGCTAAAAGGGGCAATGGGCTGCTCGTCCACATTTCGCGAGAGAATTTCGTAGGGGCGCAGCATGCGGGCGGCTGCCGCCACTCCCCTACCTCGGCGCGTGCCCCTTTTGGCGAATGCACTCATGGGGCAGGCTGAAAATTTGCCCGGCTATCATCGCCGCATCATGATCAACTCTGCGACCCTGCCATCGCTCTTCACCAAACGCCTTGTGCTGCGATGGTTGACGGAGCGCGATATTGACGCGCTGTTTGCGATCTTCTCCAACCCTGAGGTGATGCGATATTGGAACGCGCCGGCGATGGTGGAACGAACCGAAGCGGTGTCGTTGCTGAAGCGGGTGCAGGTTTCATTTGCCCAACGCACGGCCTTTCGCTGGGGGATTGCTCGCTGCGCAGACGACCAGATCATCGGCACATGCAGCCTATTTCACTTCGAGGAGGAGAGCCGGCGGGCCGAGGTGGGTTATGCGCTGGGGCAGCCGTATTGGGGACAAGGTTACATTCAGGAAACATTGCGCGCCGTGCTGGACTATGGCTTCGCCACGCTGAATCTGCATCGCATTGAGGCCGAGATTGACCCTGAGAACAGTGCCTCGGTGCGGGCCGTGGAACGCTTGGGCTTTGTGCGCGAGGGCCTGTTGCGCGAGCGCTGGCTGGTGGAGGGGAAGACGTCGGACTCGCTGATGATGGGGTTGCTGCGACGGGAGTGGGAGGCGATTGACAGGCCACTGTGTGATGCTTAGGTTTTCGTAGACGTAGACGTAGACGTAGACGTAGACGTAGACGTAGACGTCCACGTCCACGTCTTCGCCAGCATCGTAGATACTCCCCCCGTGGTCATTGCAACCTACAACCT
>JBBQST010000028.1:0-19072 GCA_038213625.1 Thermoflexales bacterium | reverse complement strand
AAGCATCCTGAGCGGAGGGGCCGTGCTGCCCGATGGAAAGTTGCCGATGAACTGGCCACCGTAGTCGAAGGAACGCACTCGGGTGAGTTGCGCTAACCTAACTCACCCGAGTGCGCTCCTTCGACTGCGCATGCAATTTGTTTCGCGTGTTTTTCATGGAAACCAAGCACGCTCCGCTCAGGATGCTTTTGCCATAGGTGCGTAACATCAGTTGCAAATGAGTCTGACCGGATTTTAGACAGGATCAGGATAAGAAATTTTGGATTTTGGACAGAATGACAGAATTTAGAGAATCAGACACACTGAAAATCACTGGGTTTTGTTCATTTTGTCGTTCTGTCCAAAGTCTGCCTGTTTGAGCGAGTGCTGATCCAGGATTTTTAACGACCGAGGATACACAGGATTAACGGGGTGGAACTGGTTTAATCCTGTGTATCCTGTCCAAAGATTTTCCAACTGTAATTTTGTCTAAAGCCGGATTTAATTTTTAGGAAGGTAATGAACTCCCATGTCTAAACGCAGAGAAATAGAGCAGCAACAACAAACACAGGAACGCAAACAATGGATCACGGTTTCCGTGATCATCGCGGCCATTGCCATCGTCGTGATCGGCGGGGCGGTCATTCTGAGCAATCTCACCGGCGGTAGCACGCAGACGGCCTCGTCTGGCCGGGTGTTGCCGGCCATCAAAACCAGCACCACACAAGCCCCACCCAACGCCCAGGCCAACCAGCGCGCGTGGGGTCCGGCCGATGCGCCTGTGACCATTGTCGAATACATCGACTATCAGTGCCCATTTTGCGGCGACTATCACAAAAACATCGAGCCGCAGCTCATTGAGGCATTCGCGGCCAGCAACAAGGTGCGCTACGAAATTCGCCCATTGCCGTTTCTGGACCGCGGCACCACTGAGTCCTTGGATTCCGCCCAGGGTTCCTACTGCGCGGCCGATCAGAACAAGTTTTGGGAATATCACGCCGGCGTGTTCGACAACCAGATGGGCCGTCTAACGCGCGAAGAAAACGTGGGCGGCTACTCCAAGACACGGCTCAAAGACATTGCCGCAACCATTCCCGGCATCGACGCCGCCGCATTCAACACCTGCCTGGATACGGACGCCAAAAAGGCCAATGTCCAGGCCGACTACGATGAGGCCGCCAAACGTCCGGTGGAGCGCACGCCCAGCTTCCTGGTCAACGGCAAGCTGATCTCGGCCGATGCCCGCACCTCCACAGTTGACGGCTGGAAGCAGATCTTCGCCGAGGTTGCCCCCGGCGTGCAGATTCCGTAATGATGAAGTGGCTGGTTGCTGGGGACTGGTGGCTGGTTGCTGACCACTAGCAACCAGCAGCCAGCAACCAACCACCAGTCCCCAGCCGCCAGCCACTAACCCCTCTCCCCCAGCACCATCGCCAGTTGTTTGAACATCTTGCTCCAGCCGCGCTTGGTCGATTTCTCGTAGCCGCTCTGCAAGTCCTCCTGAATCAGGGTGACGATGCAGCCGGTGCCGTCCGGCACAATCTCCACCGTCAGCCGGTCGAAGTCGGGCGAGAGCTGCGGCATCCCAAAGGTGAACACCAGGCGGCGTGGCCGGTCGATCACGAGGTATTCGCCGATGGCGGTGTAGACCTGACCGTCGCGCTCGTCGGTGATGGTGTAGGCACCGCCGATGCGGGCATCAATTTGAGCCGTATTCTTCACGCTATGCGGCAGCGTAAACAACCACTTTTGCGTCATCGCCGGATCGATCCAGGCATCAAACATGCGCTCCGGTGAGGCATCAAAACGGCGGATGAGGCGAACTGAATTGGGTGGTTTGGTGGTGGATTGAGTCGTCGGCATGGTGGATCAAATTAGCTCTGTGCCAACTGAATCAGGTTGCCGCACGTATCCTCAAACACAGCCTGAGTGCCCCAATCCGTCCGGGTCGGCTCGCCTCTGAACACCACGCCCAGCGCCTTGAGCCGCGCATATTCCTTGTCGATATCGGCCACACCAAACACGATCAGCGGGATGCCCGCGTTGTAAACGCCATGTTGAAACGTTTTGGACAACGGGTTCTCATTCGGTTCCAGCAGCAACCCCGTGCCGTTGGGTTCTTCGGGCGATGCCACAATGGCGAGATTGGCTTCGGGCATATACATGCGCTCAACGAATCCTAAAACTTCGGTGTAGAACTTGAAGGCCTCGGCAGGGCTATTCACGGGCACACTGGTCAGGGTAATTTTCATGATGATCTCCTTGCTTTTTTACGTTTAGTGGTAGATGGGGTTGTGGGTGTGGTTGCGGCTGCGGTGCTATCGTTGGTCTTGGACGCGGCCGCGATGGCCTCTTCGGCCTTGAGTAGTGCATCGAGGGCGTCGAGCCGCTGGGTCCAAAATCGCTCGTAAAAGCGCAACCACTCGTCGGCGGCGGCCAGAGGCGTGGGCCGTAAGCGGCACACGTGCGTGCGCCCCACCACAGTGCGTTGCACCAGACCAGCCGCCTCCAGCGCGCGCACATGCTTGGATGCGCCTTCAAACGACATGTTGAACGGCGCTTTCAGCCGGCCAATGCTTTGCTCACCATCCGCAAGTTGCCGCAGCATGGCCCGCCGGGTGGGGTCGCTTAAGGCATGAAATACCGAGTTAAGTTGTTCAGTTTCTAATTCAACCACATAGTTGAATATAGCAAGTCTTGAGATCAATGTCAACCCTTTGGTTGAATGAATTTTGAACGTCCACGACTTGCGCCAGGCGACGTGATGTTTGATCGTTAAACGCAACAATGCGACGAGCCGTGATCGAGTCACAAGCGGCAATGGTTCAAAAGAAAGGGGCATGGTCGTTATTCCTGCTGGTATGCTCGATTGCAATTAGTCGTTTAACGTCACCCCAACTGAACCAAAGAGAATTAACGAGGAGAACACACTCATGGAAATATCAATGCGAGCGGATCTGAAATGCGCCAACGGCGAAGGCGGCAAAGTGGCCGGCGCGCTCATGAACGAGACCATTCACGCGGTCACCCATGTCGTGATCAGCATCGATGGCGCTGAACTCGTTCGCCGGTTATTGCCGCTGAATGCGGTCACCGAGGGGAGCCTGGATGTGCTCACCACCCGGCACACGCGTGAGCAGTTGGATACATTGCCGCCGCTGGACGAGATCGAAATTGTGCCGACGACGCAATCCATGGACATGGCCACCGGGACGTTGCTGGAAATGCCCCTCGCCATCGAGGACACGCCCAAAGGCACGCTCGTCATCGACAAACACACCTCGGTCGAAGCATCAGACGGCCACGCCGGCAGCGTCGATGCAGTGCTGCTCGATCCCATCAGCGGTGCCATCACTCACATCATGCTGCGCGAAGGCCACCTGTGGGACAAGCGCGATGTCACAATCCCAATCAGCAACATCACCTCGATTACGCGCGATGAGGTGAAGCTGAACCTGACCAAAGATGATATTGGGGCGCTGCCGGCCACGCCGGTGTAGCCGATGTAAAAGGCCGGTCTCATTCTGTGAGGCTGTCTGTTAACCTCGCGGGTTTACTTTGGGCACCCTAAAAAGCAGCGACTCTATCTGAAACCCGCGAGGTTTAGAGATAGGTTCTAAACTAAAATCGCGCTATGTCAAAAAAAGGTCGGCGCTCAGACTTGCCGCGTGAGCGGGTTTCGTTGCTGGTCAGTCACGTTCCACATCGTCTTGCCGATGCGCTTGACAAGATAGATGACTTGATGCGTGCGGGAGATTGGATCGATGCCCGAAACGCGCTGCGAGGGTTAAATCAGGACTTTCCGGCACAGGCCGAGATCCTGGGACGTTTGACCAATGTCTGCTTTGATCTAAAGGATATGAATGGCTATACCGCAGCGGCACATCGATTGGTCAAGTTGACCCCGCACGATCCCGATGTCCAATATGGCCTCATTGTCGGCTATTTGAGCACGAGCAAACCGGCCCTGGCGCATCGGCAGGCGCGCCGCTTCGTCGAGCTATTTCCTGATGATGCGCGCGCCGGCGACGCAAGTAACCTGGCCCGCGACATACAGCCCATGCTGGAACAAGCCGTCAGCGACATGGGCCTGAGTGCGCCCGCGGATATGGACTTTCTGTGTGTGCACGAGGAAGTTCAGATTTTCATGGATGACGGCGGCTATGGCCAGGCCCGGCATCTGGCCGAATCGCTCTTGCGGACGCGGCCCACTTTTGTTCCTGCACTGAACAACCTCAGCTTGATGGAGTATGCCCAGGGCGACCTCGATCGCGCCATTGGCACGGCCCAGCGCGCCCTGACTGTGGATCGAGACAACTACCATGCCCTGAGCAATGTGGCGCGCTATCTGTGCCTGAGGGGAAATCTGAACGAGGCCCAACAAGCTGCCGCACGCTTGAAGTTGCTCTCTCAAAACCCCACGTTTCATACGGTGGATTTTGCAACCAAGACGGCCGAGGCATTGAGTTATCTGGGCGACGACGAGGGTGTGCTGGCTGTTGCTGCGCTGGCCGAGGCCCATGCTAAAGATGTCGCTGTCGAAAATGCGTTCCTGCTTCACCTGACGGCCGTGGCCACCATGCGTCTGGGCGATGAAGCCACGGCCAAAACCTTGTGGAAGCAAGCCCTGCGCATACAGCCCGGATTGACCCTGGCGCAGGAGAATGTGGACGATTTGCGCAAACCCAAAGGCGAACGCAATGCTCCATTTCCCTACAGCATCACCTACTGGCTTTCCGAACCCATGCTGGTCGCGGTGCGGGCCGAAGTGCAAACCGTGGCGCAACGCGGCGATGATGACTCAATGGCGCGGGCGATGCGACGACTCTTCCGTAAACATCCGACACTGGAAAAACTGGTGCCCATGCTGCTGGATCGAGGCGATGCCGGAACCCGCGAGCTGGGGCTGCTGCTCGCCAAAGCCACGAAGACCCCCGCGCTTTTGGAGGCGCTGCGCGACTTCACTTTGAGCAACCGGGGAACCGACTCCCAGCGTATGGCGGCCGGCCAGACGGCTCGCGAAGCCGGGTTGTTGGGGGCGAAGGTGAGGTTGTGGGTCGCGGGTGAGCAGCAGGACTTGCTTCTCATGGGGTTTCAAATTCACCGTGAACCGAGCGACTATGGGCATCCGGCAGCCGTGCAAGACCTGGCTCACGATGCTGTGATCGCCATGCGAGAGAACGATCTCGATGAAGCAGAAACGCTGCTGGAAGAGGCGCTTCGCCATGAACCCGACGCGCCCGACTTGCAGATGAATCTCAGTCGGATTTATGAGGCGCGTGGCAATTTGGAACGCGCCGACGCGATGATGCGCGACATCCATCAGCGCCACCCCGATTATTTCTTTGGCCGCATCGGCATGGCCCGCTGGTACATACGCATGGGCCAGTTGGACGAGGCCAGGTTGTTGCTAAACCCGCTCCTGGAGATGACGCGCATTCATGTCTCCGAGTTTGCATCATTGGCTGTGGCCGAAGGGGAGTTACACCTAGCCAGGAATGAGCCTGAGGGCGCGCGGCGGTGGCTGAATATGTTGGAAGAAGTGGACCCAGACAACCCAGTGGTAGGGTATTTGAAGAGCCGGCTTCTGGATGAGAAGCGCGTTGGCAAGTTGAAAAAGCGGCTGTTTGGGAGGATGTGAGGGCGAGGTTGGGAGTATTGCCGGTTTTAACCCATGCCGAGCCCAGGCCGGCGGCTCCATCATTTTCGCCAGGCTGCTTGGCAAACCCGACCGCGAAAAGATCAAACAGGCTGTGGCCATCTATGATCATTTGGATGTGGCCTGGGGACGTGTGCATGCCCGGATTGCGCAAGGGTTGATTGAGCCGGATGAGGCATCGCACCAACTCCATCGCGTCCATCGCGCCTGGCAAATCGCACAAGCATCCAAACTCCTGGTCGAAGTCGCTTTGATCGAAGGATTGCCGCACACGACGAAAGCAGAACTGATGTTACACAGGAGCCCGAAAAACGCTTACAAAGCATCCTGAGCGGAACGCGCTTGGTCCGTTCAGGGAACACGAGAGAGAACATGCGCGTGCAGTCGAAGGAGCGCCCTATGTAGAGTTAGGTCAGCGCGGCTCGGCATAGTGCGCTCCTTCGACTGCACGGCCGGATCATCGGCAACTTTTCATCAGGCATCAAGGCCGTTCCGCTCAGGATGCTTTGCATAAATTTTTGCGGCTTACTGCGTAACATCATCTGCTAGCTACTTCCTACTATCTTAAAACTCAATATTAATGTGCGGCTACTTGAATTGATTTTCATCTGTTCATAAACTGTTTCGCTAACAGAAAACATGAGCAGCATCACGCCGTATCGCTTGCCGCAAGGCAACACCCCGCGGCCCAAAATCTGGGCCGATGTTCCCGACGAGCAATGGAATGACTGGCGCTGGCAATTGAGCCATCGCATCAGCACCTTTGAGGAATTTGCCCAGATTATTCATCTGACTGATGAAGAGATCGCCGGCCTCAAGGCACCCAACAAATTCCGCACCGAGATCACGCCCTACTTTGCGTCATTGATTGACCCAGATGATCCTGATTGCCCGGTGCGGCTGCAGGTGGTGCCGCGCGCGCGCGAACTCGAAGGCTTCGAGAGCATGATGGAGGACTCGCTGGCCGAGGACGCTCACTCGCCGGTGCCAGGTCTGGTGCATCGCTACCCCGACCGCGTGCTCATGCTGGTGACGACGCAGTGCGCGAGCTATTGCCGCTATTGCACGCGCAGCCGCATCGTCGGCGATCCGCACGCCACATTTAATCGCCATGACCACGACATGCAGATCGAGTATCTCAAGCGCACGCCGCAGGTGCGCGATGTGCTCATCAGCGGCGGCGATGGCCTGACCCTGCCGCCCAAGGTGCTTGAGAATTTGTTGCGCCGGCTGCGTGAGATTCCCCACATCGAGATCATCCGCATCGGCAGCCGCGTGCCTGTGTTTTTGCCCCAGCGCATTACCGATGAGTTCGTGGACATGCTGCGCCAGTTTCACCCGATCTGGATGAACATTCACGTGAATCATCCCAAGGAGATCACGCCCGAGCTGGCTCGCGCGTGTGCGAAGCTGGCCGATGCCGGCATTCCACTCGGCAACCAGAGCGTGCTGTTGGCCGGTGTCAACGATCATCCTGAGACGATTAAAAAACTCTGCCAGGATTTGGTGAAGATTCGTGTGCGGCCGTACTACCTGTATCAGTGCGATCTGGTGGAGGGCAGCGGCCATTTCCGCACCACCATCTCAGCCGGCCTCGAAATCATGGAGGCACTGCGCGGCCACACCAGCGGCTATGCCATCCCAACCTATGTGGTGGATGCGCCCGGCGGCGGTGGCAAGGTGCCGGTGTTGCCCAACTACATGGTCAGCCAGGCACCGGGCAAGGTGGTGCTGCGCAACTTCGAGGGCTATATCACTACCTACGCCGAGCCCACCGATTACAAACGGCCCAAGAAAACCAAATGGATTCCTGAGCCGCGCGAGGAGCCGGGCCAAAGCGGCGTGTCGGGTTTGCTGCGCGGCGACCAGATGGTCATTCGCCCCGAAGGCTGGCACGAGGCGCACATGCGCGGCCAGGAACTCAACATTAGCGCCGAAGATCTGGAGAAGATGCGCGATGTGGAAGTGGTGAAGCCGCAGCAAAAGCCGGGTAAGTGGAAGGATGTGAATTAAGGCCGGCGAGCCACGGCGATACAAAGTTATTCACGAAAAACAAAGGCGCGTGCAGTGTATTTCACTGCACGCGCCTTTGTTTTGCCCGAATGCGTAAAGCCTTACGGCGTCAGGAATTTACTGACCACCGGCATGTAAACGCGATTCAGGCCGATGAGCTCGTCGTGGGCACCGGCACCGTTGTGATGGTGGAACAGCAGGACCGCGCGCGGCTGATGGGCCGCGAAGTTGGCCGGCTGGTACATCACTGGAATACTGGCACCCGACTGGTCATCCCAAATCGGCACGCCTTCAAAACCGCCCGTCAGGTCGAACCCAGGTTGGGCCACATCGAAGTGCAGGCTCGGCGTGTAGTCGGTGTCGGCCTGCTGGTCCAGCGCATCGATGCTGAATGACGACACGGTGTAGCTGAAGCGGGTGGTGTTGGTCATGCCCAACGCCGCCGCCGCCACCGGCAGCACGATGATGTTGGTGTTGAACGGCCGTGTGTCCACCGTGGCCGGCAAGCCATTCAAGAAGTCCAAGGTGTCGGAGTCGCCGGTGTTCAGGTCGGTGATCCAGGTCACGAACACATCGTCGAACAGGCTGAAGTCGTTGGACTGCACTGGGCCGTTGTATACGGCGTAGTCGTCGGTTCCATCTCGATTGACATCGATGTAGACGGTGAAGTCGTTTTGCAGCGGCGTGTTGTGCATGCCGTAGGTCGAGATGGCAAAGTAGATCGTGGTGCTGATGATGTTGCCGGTGGCGGTGTAGTCCGAGGCTACGCCGATGTATTTGAGATCGGCATCGTTGCCGCGACCCACCACGCTGCGCGGGCTGATGTATTGCAGTTCAAACGCCGACACCAACGAGTTGATCGCATTGGCCGCCGTTGGGTTGGTACCCAAACTGAGGCCGGTACCAGTCAGCAGGATGCTGCCGGTCAGGGCCGCGCTCGGTGTCACTGGCACCGACGGCGTAACACCCATGGACGAGGTCACGTTTGCAGACGCAAGGAGCGCAAGGTTTGGCGTCATCGAGTAGGCGCGCATCTGAGACACGGCTGCCGGTGCGGCGTAGATGGGCACGCGCAATGCCGATGAGGCCGTGTTGAGCAGTTGGCCGCGGATCTCGCCGCCGGGGAAATCGACGGTGTGCACGTTGACGTAGAAGTCATCCTGCAACAGGAAGCTGACCTGTTGCGCGGTCAGGGTGACCACGCCGCTCAGCCCGATACCAGGGTTCAACACGCCACCGCCAGGCCCCATCAGATCGATGATCACCGGCCCATTCACCCTGGGCAATCCCAAATGGATATGCGCCATCGTCGCGGTCAGGTTGGCTGTCACGCTGAATGCCAGTTGCTGGGTGGCCGGGTCATAGCTCATGCTCGCGGCACCCGTTGCGGTGGAGGTGTTGGTCGGTACTTCGTTGGCACTGGACAACGCGGCTTCAAAGCGCAGGTTATTGGGAATCAATACCAGGTTGCCGCTCTCCTCGCTCAGGAAATGGCGCGGCAGCCCAATCGTGGTTCCGGGAACGCCGGGGTCGCGGGTGCGCGCCATCTGGGCTGGATCGGCTGTCATGGTCACGCTGATCAACGCGCTACTCAGCGCAGGCAGGCTGAGCGCGGTGGAGGGCGAGAAGGTATATGCGACGCCGGGGACATCGCCCTGGCTGGTGTATGACAGGGTGTAGTTCAAAGCGAACGCGCCCTTGTTCTCCACCAGAATGGTCTTGGTGGCGCTGATGGGTGTGGCCACTTCCGGCGCGCCAAAGGACACGCTGACCAGCCCCTTGTCCACGTTGTTAAAGGCGATGCCGTGGGTGGCCGTGGCGTTCACCAGATCGATCCGGCCCGCACCCGCCCGGTTGAGACTTTGCGAAGTTGATGTCAGTGAATTGCTTGTGCGCACATCGTGCCAGGCCGTGTTCATGGCCAGCGCCTTCAACTCTTCAACGGTCCAGATGGGATACAACTGCCGCAGCAGGGCCATGGCCCCGGCCACATGCGGGGCCGCCATCGAGGTGCCGCTCAGTCCCTTGCCCTCGGTGCCACTGCCATGCTCCACCGAGTAGATGGTGTCGCCGGGCGCGCTGATGTCGGGCTTGAGCGAGGAGTCGGGCCGGCGTGGGCCGCGCGAACTGAACGATGACAGCGTGTCCACCCGCGCTGGATCGACCAGCCGAATCTGGCCCTGATAGTCCGTGGTCAACACCACTGTAATCGTCTCGCTCGCGCTCAAAGTATTGGACAGCAGATTGCGGGTGGCCAGATTGGTGGAGATGGAGGGAATCGTGAGGGTGGTCGCGGGTGTGCCGCCCATGCCGGGTGGATCGTTGGGGCTGCCGCTGCTGGCGACGTTCCCGATCAACACACCTGCGGCACCGGCCATTTGCGCGTTGGCCACCTTGACCACGAAATCGCAACTGCCGCGGTCGACCAACGCGATATTGCCGCTGATGGCACTCGTGTTTTGGATGGCGCTACAGCCGTCCAGATCGCTGGGGCCATTGGCGTTGGCGGCATCAATAGCGCGAACTAACGTACCCGTGAGGGGGCCTGTCTCATTCAGGCTGGGTCCAAAATCAGCACCGCCGGCTGGGTAGATGCCGGCAATGGCCGTGGGTGTGAGCACGACAAACCCGTTGGCGTAGGCGGTTGAATCCACACTCGACGCCACCGACAGGACCCGGTCGGCCGTGCCAGGGCTACCGGTGATGTAGTAGGCATCGGCCTCATTGCCGGCCGAAGCCACCACCACCACACCGGCCTTGGCTGCGTTGTCACTGGCGATGTCGGTGGGATCACCGGTGCCGGCCACGCCGAGCGGCGAACCCAGCGACATATTCACGACGCTGAGGTGGTCGGAGAAGTCGCCGTCGCCGTTGGGGTCGGTGGCCCATTCCAATGCCGTCGCCACCACGTCGCTGCTGCCATTGCAACCAAACACGCGCAGGGCATACATCTGTGCGCCGGGAGCCACGCCCGGCCCCACCTTGAATTGATCAAAGTCGAGTGAGGCGTCATACGGCCCGGTGTAGGTGGTGCCATCGGCATTCACACCCAGGCCACCCGCAATGCCGGCCACATGCGAGCCGTGGCCACTGCCCTGGTTGGGACCGCAGTCCATCGGATCGGGGTCGGGTTGTGGGATGGGTTGATAGCCGGCCGAGTTGGGATCTGCGTCGTAGCTATCGCCCACGAAGTCGTATCCGCCAGCCACCTTGGCCCCCGGGAAACCTGGCACATCGCCCACCACGTTGGTGATATTTTGGGTATATAGGGCCGGGTTCAAACCACCCTGCCCGCCAAAGCCGGCATGCAGGTAGTCGATGCCGGAGTCGATGATGCCAATGGTGACACCCTGACCGGTGACGCCGGCCAGTCCGTTCCACACGGCGGGTGTGCCAATCAGCGGCACACTGCTGGCCAGATCAAGCTGATGGGTCACCAGCGGCCGAATGGCCTTCACGCCCGGCAGGCTTTCAATCGCATTCAACTGGCTGGCATCGACCAGCACGGCGATGCCGTTAAAGACGCGCTGGGTGCGGTAGATGACTGTCGCGTTCAGCTGAGCCAGAGGCCGCAACAGCGTCTGCTGGGCGCGCTCGACGCGGTTGAGTTGGGCGACTGCCGCGGCCTGAGCCGCACCGGCTGCTCGCACGCCCTTCACCTCGTCGGTGCGCACTTCGGCAAAAACCTCGGCCGTGGCCGGGTCTGTCAGCTCGATCACAATCTTGACCTTGCCATCGCGCAAGACGGGGATTTGTGCGCGTGAAGACCGTCTAGCGGTCTTGTTGAACGAGGGTGCTGAACTGCTGGAGGAAACGGTGTCGGTGGGGTCGTTGGGCGCTACAGGGATGGGTCGGCCTGCGATGGGCGAAGTGCCGCCGGGACGAATTGCGGCGGGCGGAGCGGCCAGCGCCTGGGGAGGAGTCACCATGCCAACTGTGGTGAACACAGCTGTGGTGAGCACCGAAATTACACGATACGCCTTATTCATTTGTGAACCTCCGGAAACCAGAAAGTGACAAAACTAAGTAAGTCTTCAAAAGAAATTGACTGTCAGTTGATGGGTTGCCGTAAGGACAAATGTGCAATAAGCCTTCGTAGGGGCGCAGCATGCTGCGCCCCTACCATGCACATCGCGTAAAGAACTTTTGGCGACTTACTTAGGGAATGGATGTCCTGAAGTTTTTGAGAGTGTGCCGAGATGGAGGCGTCCCGGCACAGGGCCGCGCCGAAGTCGCGTCGGCGCGGACAAAAACCTTCAGGAAATTAAAGCCACATGCATCTGTCTAGAAAACCTTCACCAGCGATCCTTCTGTGCGGGCTGATGTGAACACAGCTGCCTCATCAAATGCATTGGGCAAGGTCCAACGATACACCCACTGCGCATCCTCGGGCAGCATATTGACACATCCATGACTGCGCGGCGCGCCGTAGTCGTTGTGCCAGTAGGTCGCGTGAAAGGCGATCCGGCTGCGGGTGAAATAGGACACCCAGCCGATTCCCGGCAGATCGTAGTAGCCGCGACCCGAGCCGCCAATCATGCGCCGCGACGGCCGCTTCTCGAAGATGAGATGCCGACCGGCCGTGGTGTTGAACCCGCCTGAACCGGTGGCCACCCGCGCGGTGAACACGGCCTTGTCGCCCTCGAATGCGGTGGCAATTTGCTGCTTCAGGTTCACCTCAATGTGCTTGTCTGAGAGTGGTACTTCGGGTGAAATGGGCGCAAACTCTGCGGCGGCCAGCGGCCGGAAGGCATCGGCGCGGGCGAACAGATTGTTGTTGGCGCCGTCGCTCAGGTGATACCAGGCCGTCTTGTCGGCCCCCTCGCGCAGTTCGGTGATGCGAAAGATGCAGCCGTAGTGGCTGGTGTAGCTCAGTCCTGCTGCGGGGTCGGCCGCGCGGCGCATCTCCACATTCGGCACCGTCACCTCACCCCAGAAGCCGGCCGCGTCCACCTGGGTGACTGGCTTGTTGGGCAGGTTCTCGGACGGCTGCACCAGCGAGGAGTGCACAAACCCATCAACCGTTTTGTACCAAATCTTGTTGTGTTTGGACGGGCTGTCGTCGGATTCGACCTGGCCCGAGATGGCAATGACCTCATTCAGCGCCAGACTGCGCACCAACTCGGCCTGGGTGCCAGGGGCGGCGCGCACGGCTGCGTTGTTGATCATGGCCCGACCAAATGGCCGGCGGGTGGCGATGAGTCCGGGCAGGGCCGAGGTGGATGCCGAGGCTGAGATGGATGTGGTGGCTGAAATGGATGCCGAGGCCGTTGTGACCACGGTGGATGAGATGCTGGCCGGTGCCGAGATCACCGGGGCTGGCGGTGCCACAGGCGTCTCGCTCTGGGCCAGTCCGGTTGCGGCGGCCGCAGACGTTTTGAGGAAGGCGGGTGCAACCACCATGGCCGCCCCCAGCTTGAGCAGTGTGCGGCGCAAAGTGCGGCGGGCAAAAGGTGATAAGGCGCCGGGTGCAGGAGGATTGGATTGCATATGGCTCATAAGCGTGATTAATTTACCAGCAACTATAACTTTGCCGCAACCCAACAGGCTTAATTTCAGCTAAGCGCTCTTATACTGATTCGACACAAACAGATCAGGTCTCATCTTTGAAGGAAAGTCTTTACATAGCAACGTCATTCTCCCGAATGCAGGAATCCAGATACTTGACAATCGTTAAAAACGGGCGGCAGAATCAGAACGGATTTTGGACAGAATGACAGAATAAATAAAATGGGAGCCGCCGTTTAAGCCTCCTTTGATGTGATTTCTGTCATTCTGTCCAAATCCCCTTCTGCATGGACAATGACTTTTACCGACCGATTTTGTCTTTAAATATAGGGGCGAGCGAGCCCGTGGGTGAACTATGGAATCTGCTTTTGACAATCTGGACTGGCGAAAGATTCGGCTGAATGTGCCTAATAGCGCTGGCGCAACGGCGGCCCATGTCGAGGTCTACGAATATGGCGCGCACATTACCTCCTGGGCTGTGACCGGCGATGAGCGCCTGTTTCTCAGCCCGAGCACCGAGTTCCGGCCGGGTGCGGCCATTCGCGGCGGCGTGCCCGTCATCTTCCCGCAATTTAGTTTGGAGGGGCCGCTGCCCCGGCACGGCTTTGCACGCACCCAGTTGTGGGAGCTGAGCGACGTGCGTGAAGATGCCGAATCGGTGTGCGTGGATTTACATCTGATGGATTCGCCGGCCACCCACCCAATTTGGGACCAGCCGTTCTTTGCGCGGTTTCAAGTGGAGGGGCGCGGCCGGCAACTGGAGATGCGATTTAGTGTGTTCAATCGCGGCACTACACCCCTGACCTTCACCTGCGCCCTGCACACCTATTTGCGCCTGCACGATGTGCAACAGGCCCAGGTGGAGGGGTTGCGCGGCACGCACTATCGTCTGTCGGGGGGCAGCCGCGCCGAGACGTTTGTGGATGAGGCCGAGGTGATTCGAATTGACCGCGAGATCGATCGCATCTACTTGAACGCGCCGGATGTCGTGACCGTGCGCGAGCCCTATCGTGTTCTGGAAGTGCGCAAGCAAGGCTTTGCCGACTGCGTGGTGTGGAATCCGTGGGCCGAGAAATGTGCGCTGATGAAAGATATGCCGCCAGATGGTTATTTGCACATGGTGTGCATCGAGGCCGGCCAGATTGAGACGCCGGTGGAGCTTGCGCCTCAGGAATCCTGGACTGGTGTGCAAACCCTGGTCGCCGTGCAGTAAACCCTATCGCTGAACTTGTTCATAATCCACTTGACAATTTAGCCTCGCCTAAATAGTATGAAGACATATTTAGGTGAGGCTAAATTGTTGCGTGATTAAGAAACTCTACAGACAACCGGCACTACTCCTGGCGTTGGCATTCAGCCTGCTGCTCGGAGCCTGTGCACCCCCCATCGATCGAGGTGATCTTTCACAACGGCCCGTCCGCGTGACGGCCACCGTTGGCATGATCACCGACATCATCGCCAATGTAGGCGGCGACCGGGTCATCGTCACCGGGCTGATGGGCCCCGGCGTCGACCCCCACTACTACAAACCCAGCGCGCGCGATATTTTGCGGCTGGACGATGCCGATGTCATCTTCTATGGCGGTTTGCACCTGGAAGGCCGCATGGTCGAGGTGTTCGAGAAGCTGGAGAAGGTGAAGCCCGTGGTCGCGGTCAGCCGCGATATTCCACTGGATCGTTTGCGCCAGCCCATCGAATTCGAAGGCGCCTACGACCCGCATATCTGGTTCGATGTGACGCTGTGGCAATTTGCCGTCGGCACCATCCGCGATGAGCTTAGCCAGCTCGACCCCGCCCATGCCAGCATCTATGAGCAGAATGCAGCTGCCTATCTCAAAAAGCTGGATGCGCTCGACCAGCACGTCCGGCAGCAGATCGACAGCATTCCAGCGCAGGCGCGCGTGCTCATCACCGCCCACGACGCCTTTGGTTATTTTGGCGACCGGTATGGCATGGAGGTGCGCGGTCTGCAAGGCACCAGCACCGCCACCGAGGCCGGCGCCGGCGATGTGCGTTCGCTCGCCACGTTTATTGCCGAGCGCAAGATCAAAGCCATCTTCGTGGAGTCGTCGGTGCCGGCGGCTACGGTGGAAGCGGTGCAGGCGGCCGTGCAATCACGCGGGTGGGACGTGCGCATCGGCGGCGAGTTGTTCAGCGATGCCATGGGCGACGCCGGCACCTTCGAGGGCACCTACATCGGCATGGTCACCCACAACGCAGACACGATTGCTGCCGCATTGAAATAGCCCATTTTTTACGGTGATAAAGCATCAAAAGCTGGTTTTAAACGGAGCACAAGACAATGATCAATAACACAACTTCGACGGGAGCCGCTGTATCAACGGCAACAGGCCCCCTCGAAATTAACGATTTAACTGTGGCGTATCGCGATACGCCGGTGCTTTCAGATGTTGATCTCAGCATCCCTGAGGGCAAGCTGGTGGCCGTGATCGGCCCCAACGGCGCGGGCAAGAGCACGCTGATCAAAGCCGTGTTGGGGTTGATTCCATCGGTGGCCGGCAGCGTACGCATCTACGGCCAGCCCTACGAGACGCAGCGCAAACTGGTGGGCTATGTGCCGCAGCGCAGCAGTGTGGACTGGGACTTTCCCACCACTGCGCTGGATGTGGTGATGATGGGCACCTACGGCAATTTGGGCTGGTTTAAACGCCCCGGCAAGCGCCAGCACGATCAGGCCATGGCCAGCTTGCAGCAACTGGGCATGACCGACTACGCCGAGCGCCAGATCAACCAACTGAGCGGCGGCCAGCAACAGCGCGTGTTTCTGGCGCGCGCATTGGCTCAGGACGCCCAGATCTACTTCATGGACGAGCCGTTTGTGGGCGTGGACGCGACGACAGAGAAAGCCATCGTCGACCTGCTCAAAGCCCTGCAAAAACAGGGCAAAACCGTCATCGTCGTGCATCACGATCTGGACAGCGCGCCGGAATATTTCGACTGGGTGGTGTTGCTCAACAAACGCTTGATCGCGGCGGGGCCGTTCAAAGACACCTTCACCAGCGACAACCTGCGCCGCACCTATGGCGGGGCCATGATGGCGGCCATCAAACACTTTGAACATTTTGAGGCAGACAGAAAGAGTCGTTAGTGATTAGTGGTTAGTGATTAGTTTCAGAAGAATTCGCAAGCGAAGGTAATGCGCATCTCAAAACTAATCACTAATCACTAACGACTAACAACTCCCTCCCCATAACCATGCTTGAACTTTTATCAGATTACACCCTGCGCAATGTCGCGCTCGGCTCGGCGCTGCTGGGCATTGTGAGCGGCGTGCTGGGTTGCTTTGCGGTGCTGCGCCGGCAGGGGTTGCTGGGCGATGCGCTGGCTCATGCGGCGTTGCCCGGCATCTGCATTGCGTATTTACTCACCGGCAGCAAAGCGCCGATTGTGCTGTTGCTGGGTGCGGCGGCCTCGGGCTGGCTGGGCACGCTGGCTATTTTGCAAATTGTGAAGCAAACGCGCATTAAAGAGGATGCCGCATTGGGCATTGTGCTGAGCGTGTTCTTCGCCACCGGCATCGTCTTGCTCACGTTCATCGCCCGCACCGGCCATGCCAGCCAGGCCGGCCTCGATAAGTTTTTGTTTGGTCAGGCAGCCGCGCTCATCGAAGAGCACGTCATCACCATGGCCATTTTGGGCGGCCTGGCGCTGCTCGTGGTCGCTCTGCTCTACAAGGAATTTAAGGCGCTGGCGTTCGATGCAGCCTTTGCCCAAAGCATTGGCCTCAACACCAATTTATTGAGCGTGCTGCTCACCTCGCTCATCGTGGTGGCCGTGGTGATTGGGCTACAAACCGTGGGCGTGGTGTTGATGGCGGCGATGTTGGTGGGGCCGGCGGTGGCCGCGCGCCAGTGGACCAATCGGCTGAGCGTGATGATTGGGTTGAGTGCCTTGTTCGGCGCGCTCTCCGGCGTCAGCGGTGCCTTCATCAGCATCAGTCAAAAGAACATCCCCACCGGCCCCATGATCATTCTGAGCCTGACCCTCATCGTGCTGGTCTCGCTATTCTTTGCACCGGCGCGTGGCCTGGTGTGGGAGTGGCTGCAACGACGGCGGGCGCGTGAAAATGTGAGGGTAAGTGCGGACCTGAGGGTGTGAAGATGTGAAAGTGGGAAAGTGTGATTGAGGTGTTTAGACTATGGCAACAAAGATTACAACGCACACCGAGTTAGAGGTCTACCAGAAGGCGATGACGGCGGCGATGGAGATCTATGTATTGAGCAAAGGCTTTCCACGCGAGGAGACTTATTCACTCACCGATCAGGTTCGCTGCTCGTCCCGTTCAGTCTGCGCCAATATGGCTGAAGCCTGGCGCAAGCGCTTATATGAGGCGGCATTCATCAGAAAATTGTGCGATTCGCAGGCCGAGGCCGCCGAAACACAAGTCTGGCTGGAATTCACGGTGAAGTGTGGCTATCTCACTCGCGATCAAGCAACACCGCTATATCGCATCTATGACGAAGTTCTCACTACCTTGGTTGGCATGATCAACCATGTCGACAAGTGGCTCATTCGTCAAAAACGTTAAAAACAAAATGCATAGCACAACACTTTCACACCCTCACACTTTCACATCTTCATCTCTTTCATCATCTAAATCATGATTTCAGCAATAGTAATTATCACCACCGGCGTCCTCATCGCCACGGCCTGCGCCTTGCTCGGCACCTTCTTGGTGCTGCGCAAAATGGCGATGATGTCGGATGCCATCTCGCATGCGATTTTGCCCGGCCTGGTGCTGGGCTACTTTGTGGCGCAGGGGCCGAACCTGTTGGCGGGCTTTGCCGGCGCGGCATTGGCCGCCGTCATTACGGTGGCCGTGGTCGAAGCGCTCCAAAACACGCGCAAAGTCGGCGGCGAAAGCGCCATCGGCATCGTGTTCCCGGCCATGTTCGCGCTGGGCACGTTCATCGTCAGCAAGTATTTTGCCAACGTGCATATTGATACCGATGCCGTGCTGTTCGGCAACATCGAGTTTGCTTCGCTCGATCTGTTGGAGATCGGTGGCCGCAGCCTGGGCCCGCAGGCGTTGTGGCTGGGCGGCTTGCTGGTGATCTTAAATCTGGCCTTCGTCGGCCTGTTGTTCAAAGAGCTCAAGCTCGCCACCTTTGATCCTGGTCTGGCCACGGCTTTAGGCTTCTCGCCCGTGTTCATTCACTATGCGCTCATGACCATCGTGTCAGTGACGACTGTCGGTGCGTTCACAGCCGTGGGCTCGGTGCTGGTGGTGGCGCTGATGATTGTGCCGGCCGCAGCCGCCTATCTGCTCACCGACGATCTCAAGCGCATGATCATTTACGCGGTGCTGATTGGCGCGCTATCGGCCGTGGTGGGCTTCTTCGTGGCGTTGGCCCTGGATGCATCGGTGGCCGGCTCGATGGCGATGATGACGGGAGTGTGCTTTCTGCTGGCACTGCTGTTCTCGCCGGCGCATGGGCTGGTGGCCAAGGCGCGCCGGCTCGAGCGCCAGCGCTTCAAGGTGGCCATGGACAACCTACTGGTGCATCTGTTCAACCACACCCAACAGCGCGGCGAGGAACACGAGGCCGAGGTGGCCCACCTCAGCACCGAGCTGCGCTGGAAGCCCGAGTTTGCCCAGGCCATCATCCGGCAGGGCACCTCCAACGGCCTGGTGCAACGCATCGATGGCCATCTGGCGCTGACCGAGCAAGGCCAGCGCCAGGCGCAGGTGTTGGAGCAGGGCTAGGTATTCGCCTCAGACAATGTCCTTGATTGGGCTTTGCTTCGGGGGTCTCTCTTTCAGTTCAACCATTTGCACGATGCCGCCGCCAAACGTACAACAGCGCCTGCACTTCATCTCGCCGATGGGCATGGATGTCGTGCCGTATTTGCATCAGTTGTAACGGGGTATGGAACGTAAACGTAGACGTG
>JBBQST010000027.1:0-19078 GCA_038213625.1 Thermoflexales bacterium | reverse complement strand
ACTGGATTTGGCGCGCCGGCTGATGGGGCAATCGGCCGCCATATGGGCCGGCCTGCTGGCAGCAACAAGCCCCTGGTCGATCTACTTCGCACGCGGCACCTGGTTGCAGGGCCAGACCGAATTTTGCGCAGCGCTGGTGGCATGGCTGGTCATCCTGGCTCTGCAACGGCGGCAGGCCAAACGGCTTTTTGCCGGCCTGCTCACAGCCGCGATCGTCTCTCAGACCTATCTGGTGGCATTTGGCTTGATCGTCCAGAGCGGCCTTGCTGTGATAATTGGATTGCGACGCAATCTCATACGCGCCACCGTGGCCGGCATGGGTGTTTGCCTCATTGCCGTGATCAGTTTTTTGTGGCTGGTCGGTGGTGAAGCGCAAGTGCCAAAGCCCAATGCGGTAAACAGTGCAACAGCGGCGCAAGTCCACATCAACCAGGACGGCATTTTTCACACCCTGCGGCTCGTGTCGGGACGCGACCACGAAGCCGCCGGTGAAGACCGTGAGATAGCGACTCGCGCGCCAGCCAAGGTTTGGACCGATGGCCGGGCCCTTTTCATCGAGGGCCTGGTCGCCATCGGTCTGGTCATGCTGGCGACAGGCTGGGTGCCACTACGCGGCGGGTTGCGCATGAATCTGATCGTGTGCGCGTGGCTGGCATTGCCACCCTTGGCGTCGATCGCGGTGACGATCCTGCTGCCAAACTGGTTGATCCATCCGGCCTATATGTTGCTGACCGCACCGGCGGGCTATGTGGTTGCCGCAGCACCCATTGCATGGCTGGAGGCACGTTTATGCAAATTCAAAACGTTGGCGCTGGTCATGCTGATCGGTGTGCCGGTGACGCTGATTGCATTGAACCGGCAATACGCGTTTGTACAGGATTCGTATCGCCATCCCCTGGTCGGCAAACTAGCCTGGTTGCCGTTGAGAGCGCAAATGCAACTGAGGGCCGTGTGGCAGGCGCAGTGTGACGACGTGTTCACCGACGAGGATGTGCTCTGGACCGCCAGCGTCCTGGGCTCGGTGGCGCATGCCCAGCCATTGAGTGAGTTTGCGCACGAGCACAGTACGGTCAGAAGCCACATCTGGTCGATACCACTGAACAGCCGACGCTGCCTTACTCAAATTGTACGCACTCAAATTCCGCTCACCACCGCATTTCCCATCACCCTGACCGACGGCACCCTCCTCACCACAACGCAACTCGCACCCCTGTATCCACAAGCAAATCTGGCACCACTCACCACCAATCTCGGATGGACGCTGATGCATCTCAACACGCCTGAGCAAGGGGTTGCAGGAAGCACAGTCCTGGTCGAGCAGGCATGGCAAATCGGCGGCCTGCCCCACGAAGATTATGCGGATTGGTATTACGCGCCGTTCGTCAAACTTCTCGCACCCGACGGCCGCGAATGGGCGCAGGTGGATTCGGCACCCAGCGTTCCGGGCAATGCCTGGCGTACCGGCGACACGCTCATCAGCCAGATCGAGCTGCGCATTCCCCACGACGCGCCGCCCGGCAATTACATCCTGGAGATGAGCCTGTTCGATCCCAATCAGAAAAAGAATGCGGCCTATTTTGGCTCGGACAATCCCGCTCAACCTATTGTGTCGTTGCGCCGACAGATTCGAATCGCACCAGCAAATTAACACCTACATCAGCTTCATGTGCAAACATCACGTTCGTTCAAGCTTGCACAAGCCTTAGCAGGGATGGGTTTTCAGGACTACAATTAAGGCGTATTTGAGGCAAATTTCACAAATAACAGTCACACTACAGTCAGTCTACTTTCCAAGTTTTACAGGGTTTACTGGCTCATGTTTGGACCACAGACGCACAACAAAATTCCCCTGTCACAACATGAACCTGCAAGTGTTTAGTGTTATCGGCTTCGGAGGCATTTAGTCAATGACTCAGTATCATCAGTTTGATGCGCTCGTGGTGGGCGCAGGTGGCGCAGGATTAATGGCGGCCCTGCATGCCAGCAAAGAAGTGAGGACCGCCGTCATCAGCAAGCTCTACCCGACCCGCTCGCACACCGGCGCGGCTCAGGGTGGCATCAGCGCCGCGCTCGGCAACATCGAGCCAGACAAGTGGGAGTGGCACGCCTACGACACAATTAAAGGCGGCGACTTCCTGTGCGATCAGGACTCGGTCGAGATTTTGTGCCGCGATGCGATTGATGCCGTGATCGACCTCGAACACATTGGGTTGCCGTTCGACCGCACGCCCGATGGCAAGATCAGCCAGCGCAAGTTCGGCGGCCACACCAACAACGAAACGCACCAGGCCGTCATGCGCGCCTGCCACGCGGCCGACCGCACCGGCCACATGATCTTGCAAACGCTGTATCAGAACTGCATCAAGAACGACGTGAAGTTCTTTGATGAGTTTCAGACTGTCGATCTCTTAATTGAGAACGGCAAGTGCAACGGCGTGGTCGCGATTGAGTTGAAGACCGGCGAAGTTCATGTCTTCCACAGCAAGGGCACCATGCTGGCGACCGGCGGCTTTGGCAAAATGTGGAAAGTGAGCAGCAACGCCCACTCCCTCACCGGCGATCTGCCGGCCATCATGCTGCGCCATCACCTGCCGCTGCAGGACATGGAGTTCTTCCAATTTCATCCGACCGGCGTCTACAAACTGGGCATTTTGCTGAGCGAGGCGGCGCGTGGCGAAGGCGCAGTATTCCTGAACGGCAAGGGCGAGCGCTTCATGGAGCGCTACATGCCCACGCTGAAAGATCTGGCACCGCGCGATCTTTGCAGCCGCTTTATCTACAAAGAGATTAAAGAAGGGCGCGGCGTGGATGGCAAGGATTACGTGCTACTGGACTTCCGCCCCGCCGAGATCAACAAGTATTTCGAGGCCGACGGCAATCCCAAGCGCATCGACGCGCACTATCTCGAACAACGTTTACCCGACATCATCGAGTTCAGCCGGGTGTATCAGGGCATCGACCCGATTACCACGCCGGTGCCGATTCAGCCCACGGCCCACTATGCCATGGGCGGCATCCCCACCGACAACGATGCGCGCGTGCTGGCCGATGAGACTGGCACCGTGATCGAAGGCTTGTACGCGGCCGGCGAAGTGGCCTGTGTGAGCGTGCACGGCGCAAACCGGCTGGGCACGAATAGCCTGGTCGACCTGGTGGTGTTCGGCAAGCGTGGCGGCAAAGCCATGGCCGCGTATGCCAAAGACGCCAGTCTGCGCCCCATCAACAAAGATACTGCGCACACAGCCGGCGAGAGCGACCTGAACAACCTGCGCAGCAAGAGTGGCCGCGAGAAGCCGAACAACATTCGCAAAGACCTGCAAGTCATGATGGACGACAAGGTCAGCGTGAACCGCACCGGCAACGGTCTGGAGGAGGCGCTGGACACCATCAAGGAACTTCAGGCGCGCTTCCAGAATGTTGGCATTGAAGACAAGGGCTTCAAGTTCAACACGGATCTGATGGAAACCTGGGAGCTGGGTTGTTTGCTGGACCTGGCCGAAGTGACCGCGTTCAGCGCGTTGGCTCGCACCGAAAGCCGCGGTGGCCATTTCCGCGAGGACTATCCCACCCGCGACGACGCCAACTTCCTCAAGCACAGCGTGGCCTGGCGCAACGGCAAAGTCGAAGTGAAATACAAGCCGGTGCGGATCACGACGTATCAGCCGGTGGAACGAAAATACTAAGAAGTCATTAGTTTTTAGTGGTTAGTTGTTAGTGTCAGATCGGAAAATACTAACAACTAATCACTAACGACTAACAACTCACTATGAAAGTTCATCTGAAAATCAAGCGGTTCAACCCTGAGAAGGACCCCAAGCCCTGGTGGGGCGAATACGACCTGGACATGGAAGGCACCGACCGGGTGCTGGATGCGTTGCACGAGGTGAAGTGGACGCAGGACGGCACGCTGGCCTTGCGGCGCAGTTGTGCCCACGGCGTGTGTGGCAGCGATGCAATGCGGGTGAATGGCCGCAATCGGCTGGCCTGCAAGGTGTTGCTGCAGGACGAGGCCAAGACCGGGCTCGTGACCGTGGAGCCGATGTTGGGGCTCAAGGTGCTCAAGGACCTGATCGTGGATATGGAGCCATTCTTCGCCCACTATCGCAGCGTGATGCCGTTTTTGGTGAACGACACACCATTGCCGGCCAATGGCCGTGAGCGATTGCAAAGTCCCGCGGACCGCGAGCGCTTTGATGACACGACCAAGTGCATTTTGTGCGCCGCGTGCACCACCAGTTGCCCATCATTCTGGGCCAAGGGCGAGTATGTGGGGCCGGCCGCTATCGTGCAGGCACACCGCTTCATCTTCGACACGCGCGATGAAGCCGCCGAGCAGCGGCTGGCTGTGTTGAGCGAGCCGGACGGCGTGTGGCGTTGCCGCACCATCTACAACTGCACCGAAGCCTGCCCACGCGGCATTCAAGTCACCAAAGCGATTGGTGAGGTGAAAGAGGCGATTCGGACGGGCGTGTTGGCGTAGACAGAGCGTTGATAGCAAGCAAAACCGCCAGAGCTTTTGTATAAGCTCTGGCGGTTTTTTGTTGCCTGCTCCGTCGCTCAAGGCTCTACGCGCTTGATCCCAGTCAGGCAATCAAAATCGTGATCATAGGAGTACAAGACCTCGGCATCATTGACCAGCATTGAAGCCGCAATCAATGCATCGCCGAAGTCCAGATTGCTCGCACCATAGAGCGATAGCGCATTTAGCAACGACTCACGCTGCGGCATATCAAAACCAGCGAGGCTCAATAATGCAGTCAGTAGCGCAGCAACTTTTGGGCGTGGGACACGATAGAGACGAGGTGAGGTCAATACGTAAATCACATCGGCAATGGTCGTGACCGGCGTCGTAATACGTAGCTCATTCTGCTCAACTTGCTCAAACAGACTGGCTGCGGCTGCCTGTTTCTTCAAATCGTCACCGGTCAAAAATCGCACAATGACGTCGGCATCAATGAATGCAATTTGCTTCATGCCTGGGAGTCGCCGCGGCGGCGGGCAGCAGCAGGCTTCCTGGCACGATCCTGGTATGCGATTGCACGCATCTGGTCCCAGGCCAGGTTACGTCCCAATGTGCCTGCTGCGCCACGCAGATCGGACACACCGGAATGGGCCGGCAAACGAAGCCGCACGCTGCCATCCGGCTCAAATATCAACGCAATCTTCTGATTCTTTCGAATCTTAAGGTAGCGCCGCACTTGCGCAGGAATTGTCACCTGGCCCTTGCTGGTCACCGTCATTAAGAACTCTTGCATACCACACCCCTGAGAAATAGTAAGGAGATTATACGCTTGCCTTACTTGTTACTTCATGCGCCGCGCAAGCGCAAGGCTCTGGACAAAAGGCGTTGCGCTGGTTGCTCGACGAGGTGATAGAGGACAACGGCGATCACACTCACAATCAGATACAGCACAATCGTCCGTGGCAAGCGTAGAGGTGAGATCGCTTCGCCGATGCCGACCCAGTAGATCCACTGAACTGGCTCGGTGAGTTGAATGAGATACAGCGCGTAGGAGATCTTGCCCAGATACTCGATCAACGGCACACCCAGCGCACGCGAGATCAAGCTGCGTTTATCTTTGTCGCCGGCCAGCCCAAAGATCAAAAGCCCGCTGCCGACGGCCACACCCAGCTCAACCACGCGATGTGGAATCGAGCCGACTTCCAATTTCAGCGCTTCGCTCGCGACCATTTCGAGAACGAGCAGGAGTAGGCCTCCAATGATCAAAAATGGTGCGGCGCGGTAAAGCGGCTCGCGAGTCTTAAGGCGCAAAAACACAAAGCCGGCTGCCATGCCGACGATGAAGTCGGGTAAGCGGCCAAAGATGCTGAATTGCAGGAGATAGTCTTGCGGCGCGCCGAACCAGGTATCCGGCCATATCGGTGCGACACGGGCCAGACTCAGCGCAATCGCCAACGAAGCGAACACGACCACAATCAACACGGCAATCACCTTCGACAAGCGCTGCCGAAATAGGGCAATGAGCAGAGCCGGTGCCAGCGCGTAAAACAGCAACTCCAGGGTCAGAGTCCAGGCGGTTTGCGAGCCGGAGAGATATAGGCTGGGGAAGAACGCCTGGGTGAGAGAGTAGCCGACGAAGTAGCGCCACGGCGTATCTGGCGCAAAGCCGATGGGCCGGCCGGGCAACACCACAAAAAGCGTAAAGATCACCCAGTAGAGCGGATAGATGCGCAGGAGCCGTTTGAGCAAATAGGGGCCAGTGGTCGTGCGGCCGCTGGACAGCGCATCGGCATAGCGCACGGTGATGAGAAACCCCGATAAAACGAAGAAGATGACCACCCAAAAGTGGGCTTGATTAATCAGGGCACGGGGAATTAACGGCCAGTCATTGGGGGCCTCGAATAGCCAGTGATAGAAAAACACCATGGCCGCCGCGACCGCACGCAAGCCCGTCAGCGCCGGCATGGGATACGTCGCAAGACGCGCAGGTATCTCCGAGTGAGTGGTGGGTTGACGATTGTTGTGACTCAAGGCTGCACATACTTGATTCCCGTCAAGACCCAGCTTTTCTATTTTGCCCGGGCTTTGGCAACCAGACTTTGCCAGGCAGCGCTGATCTCGCCTCCCAGTCCATCCGCGCGTCTTGACACATAAGCCAGGTCAATCGGTAAATCACTAAACCCTGCAAAATCGAACTGAAGCATTGCGAATATGTCGTTGGGATGTTTGGAAGATTGCCCCTCTTGCCATGCCATGAGTTTGCCAATAATGATGTCTTCGGGTCGGGCACACCACGCTTCGAATGTATGGCCCTGATCATCTTGAAACAGGCGTTTCGTGCGCCGATTAAAGGCTTCCTGGTATTCTGGTTCACGAGACAAAGGTACTAAATCGGCCTTAGTTCCACGTTCGGTGTCAATCAAGTTAAACATGATGCCGAGGATCATTCCCTCTCGCATTTGGTCGGGATCGGCGTAATAACGTGGCAAGGGAAAGTGAGCGGCAAGCGTGTCGAAGTGGCGTTCTTTCAAATCAACGATGATATCGACATCGAAGGTGGCGCGGTTGAGGCCATAGCTGGATGCGCCAAACGCGCCGACGATCATGTAAGGCGCGTGAATTTCATCCAGCGTCCGAACGACATCAATATAGAAACTGATCAGACTCATCGGCGCAGAAGTTCCTCTACCGTGACACTGCGCAAGGGTGTGACGTAGGCCAACACCCGCAAGTTCAATTCGCGGCTTGACCATTCTGGATGACGCCGACGCAACGTGCCGCGAATTCCCGCCAGGACCCACTCTGCGGTTTCCATCATTGCCAGTGCACGCCGCTCTGGCGGAATACCAGCGAGCAATTCCAATTGATGGACATCGAGCGCATCCGGCTGAAAGTCAATGGGAGTGGACACAAGATTGACAGGCATTGATTCAGACTTACTTCAGCGCCAGCGCGCCGCCCACGATCTGGGCGACGCTGGTTTGCATATTGGCAAAGAAGGGTGTAGCCGCCAGCCCAATTACAAAGCACATGACAATGAGCGGCGCTACCGTCAACACTTCACGCCAGTTCAAGTCTTGCAGCTTGTCATTCTCGGCGTCGCGGCTTTCACCCAGGAACACCTTCTGGAACATGGTGAGCAGGTAGACCGCGCTCAGGATCATGCCGAAGGTACTGACGATGGTCCACAACTGGTTCTGAGCAAAAGCACCCTGCAAAATGGTGTATTCGCCGACGAAGCCGTTTAAGGCAGGCAACCCAACTGAGCTGAGAATCAGGATGAGGGCCAATGTGCCATACAGCGGCATCTTGGTCCACAAGCCACCAAACTTGGACATCTCGCGAGTGTGCCGGCGCTCATAGATGAAGCCGATGATCAGGAACAGACCGCCGGTGCTGAGGCCGTGGTTGACCATCTGCAGAATAGCGCCGCTGACGCCGATCACGTTCAGGCTGAAGATGCCAAGCACGACATAGCCCATGTGGCTGACGGACGAATATGCTACGAGCTTCTTCACATCGGACTGGGCAAACGCGACGACGGCACCGTAGATGATGGCGATAGCAGCCAGCGCCATCAGAAATGGCGACCAAGTCTGGCTCGCCTCGGGCATCAATCCCAGGTTAAAGCGAATCAGGCCGTAACCGCCCATTTTCAACAACACGGCCGCCAGGATGACCGAGCCCGTTGTAGGCGCTTCGACGTGGGCATCGGGTAGCCACGAATGGAACGGAAACAGCGGCACCTTGATCAGGAAGGCAATCGCAAAGCCCCAGAACAACCAACTGTTGTTGGCCCACAAGCCGGTTTGGGCGGCCAGTTTCTCGATGTCAAAGGTGCCGCCCAGACTGCCAAGATAGAAGATGCCAACCAGCATGAGCACGCTGCCGGCCATGGTGTAGATGAAGAACTTGAGCGACGCGTAGACACGGCGCTCGCCGCCCCACAGGCCAATGATGAAATACATCGGCACCAGCGCGAACTCCCAGAACACGTAGAACAGGAACAGATCCAGCGAGAGAAACACGCCCAGGGTGGCCGTTTCCATCAGCAGAATCAATGCTAGAAATTCCTTCTGGCGATCCTGAATACTGCGGAAGCTGAACCAGATGGCGATGGGAAACGTGAACGTGGTCAACATCAGCAACCAGATGCTGACGCCGTCGACGCCAAGTTTGTAGCCAATGCCGAACTGGGGCAGCCACTCAGCGGCGGAGACGAACTGATAGCCGGTGTGATGGGCATCGAACCCGAGCAGCAAAAACAGCGACGCTACAAAGGTCAGCACCGATGCGCCCAGCGCAATCATCTTCATATTGCGCTCCTGGCCACGCGGCAAGAGCGCAATGATGATTGCGCCGAGAACGGGAAGAAAAGTGATCAGGGTCAGCATTAGTTTTTGGTTTCTCGCATGTAATACACCAGGTCGATATTGCCCGGCGATTGTCCGTAGTCCGTCAACATCTGGGCCATCTCGGCACAGTGCTGGGTGCCGTGATTGACCACGTGCAACAGGCATTGCCACAGCGGGTCATGCACGGTTTTGCCGTTCAGCATGTTGTAGGTCTTGATCTCGTCAAGATTGGCGTCCGTCAACGCATTCAACCAACTGCGCCAGCCATGCTCCACTTCAGTCCAACGCTCCACAACCGCGTTCAGCATCGGCACGTCTTCTTTGGGAGCCACGGCCGTGGGCGACACGCCCTCTTTGAGCCGCTGCAAAAACAGGTGCTCCACGCCGAGCGTATGCGCCAGCGTGCTGTGCAAATTGATCCACGGGAAAGTCGTGGGCGCGACGAACTGCCACGGCTGAATCAGCGCCGCTTTGGCCAGAATCTTGTGGTTGCGCCAGAAGTTGTAACCGAACATCTGACGCATGTGGGCGATAGTCATTGGGCTTGGGAGTTGTTAGTCGTTAGTCGTTAGTGATTAGTTTTAAGTCATGAGCAGAGTTGATCTGATTTCTTAACTAACGACTAAGAACTAATCACTAACCACTCTTTTCTTACTTCAAATGTTGCTTAAAGAATGTCACAGCTCTGGCCCACGCATCTTTGGCTGCGTCCTCGACATACATGCCGTGGTCAGGGTTGTTAAAGGCGTGACCGGCATTCGGATAAATTCGAAAATCGCCCTTCTTGCCGGCATCGGCAAATAACGTCTCGATCTGCTTGATCTGGGCGATGGGAATGCCACCGTCGTTCTCGCCATAGATGGCCAGCACAGGTGCGTTGATCTTCGCGACATCTTCGGCCGTGGGAGCGTAACCGCCGGCATACCAGGGTGAGAACGCGGCAAAACGCGAGTCGCGCTCCACTGACTTATACGTCACCGTGCCGCCCATGCAAAAGCCCATGATGCCGATTTTGCCGCTGACGTTGGGCATGGCCAGCAATTGGTCGGTGGCGATTTTCACTTCACTCAGCGCACGCTCGAAATTCTCGCGCACCATCATGACCAGCTTCATCGCGTCGTCTGGCTCGGTGGCAATTTGGCCGTGATACAGATCGGGCACGATAACGGCAAAGCCCTCGGTCGCCAGTCGATTCGCCAGCTCGCGAATGTGCGGCTCAATCCCCCACCACTCTTGAATGAGCACCAGGCCAGGGTAGGTTTTGTCGTCGTCGGGCCGCACAAAGAAGCCTTGCGGGCCGTCGATTTTTTGATCGAATAAGACGACTTGGGAGTGAACAATCATGTTGGGTTTGCCTTGCCTTCTGTATTGCCCGTTGGCCTAACGTGAATTCATCACAAAATAGGCCACGATGACGACGACGCCGACCAGCATCATGAGCCCATAGGAGCGCACAAAACCGGTTTGGATGGTGCGCAAGGATGAGCCGGCCCGCTTGATCACCGTGCCAACACCGTTCACCACGCCGTCGATGCCGCCCAGATCAAACACCTGTGCAAACAAGCTGCTGAAGGCGTAGAACGGCTTGATAAACACGGCACGATACAACTCATCCACCCGAAACTTTTCGAGCGAGAGCTGATAGAAGCCACCCAGCCGTTGCAGCGGATCGGGCGACTCCGGCTTCTCGTACGCCGTCTTGTAAATCGTGAACGACAACCACAACATGCCGGCCGCCAGCGCCGTAAAGAACAGCGCCAAAATCACATTGAAGCCCAAGGCCTCTTCGGGAATGACACTTTCGAGCAAGTGGTGCAAACCGCCACCGCCGGCTGCCGGGAAGTTGAAGAAACCGGCGATCACCGCAAACGCCGCCAACGCAATCAGCGGCACCGTCATGCTGGCCGATGACTCGACTGCGTGCTCGGCATCGGTCGTGCGGGGCTTGCCGTAGAACACCATGGCCAGTTGACGGCCGGTGTAAAACGCGGTTAAACCCGCCGAGAGGGTCAGCAGAATAAAGACCAAAATGTTGCCCTGTCCGGCAGCGACCATGATTTCGTCTTTGGACCAGAAGCCAGCCAGCGGCGGAATGCCGGCCAACGCCAGCGCGCCAATGACAAAGGTCCAGAACGTGATCGGCATCTTGCTGCGCAGGCCGCCCATGTTGCGCATGTCCTGCGGATCAGCCCCATGCGCGTGCGTGGCGTGGGCGTGGTGTTCCATGCCGTGAATGACGGAGCCGGCGGCCAGGAACAGCAGCGCCTTGAAGAAGGCGTGGGTGAACACGTGGAACACGCTGGGAATATAGGCACCCAGACCCGCCGCAGCCACCATGAAGCCGAGTTGGCTGACCGTGGAATAGGCCAGCACTTTCTTGATGTCGTTCTGCGTCAACGCAGTAAGACCCGCCAGCAGTGCTGTGAGCGCGCCCACAATCGCCACAAAGGTTTGGGTGGCCGGCGCAAGCTCGAACAATACATGACTGCGCGCCATCATATACAGGCCCGCCGTCACCATCGTCGCGGCATGGATGAGTGCCGAGACGGGTGTGGGGCCGGCCATGGCATCGGGCAGCCACACATACAGCGGCAACTGCGCGCTCTTGCCAGTGGCGCCCAGGAACAGGCATAGCGTAATCGCGCCGGCCACGCCCGCCATCACGGCCGGGTTCTCCTCGGCAAACTTAAACACGGTCTCAAACGTCAACGAGCCGGTGGTGACGAAGATCAACATCAAGCCGATCACAAAGGCCACATCGCCGACACGGTTGACCACGAAGGCTTTGCGAGCCGCCTCGGTGTTCTTGATATTCTTGTACCAAAACCCAATCAGCAGATAGCTGCACAACCCCACCAACTCCCAACCTACAAACATGACCAGGAAGTTATTGCCCATGACCAAAATGAGCATCGAGGCAACGAACAGGTTGAGGTAGATGAAGAAGCGTGTGAAGCGCTCATCGCCGTGCATGTAGCCGATGGAGAACAGGTGGATCAGCGTGCCGACGCCGGTGATGATCAGCATCCACAGGCCGCTGAGGCCGTCGATCTGAAAACCCCACGGCACATTCAGCGTGCCGATCTGAATCCACGGCCCCAGGCTGGCCATCAGCTGATGATCGGGTTGCCGCTCGACCGTGAAGAAAATCAGCAGCGACATGAAGAACGACAGGCCGGCCATCGTGGTACCGATGATGCCGACGGCGCGTTCGCTCAGCTTCTTGCCCTGCGTGACATTGATCAAAATGCCCAACAGCGGGAAGAGGATGGGAGAGAGAACAAACAATTCCATTTTTTCGAATTTGTTCATTTGTTGACTGGTTCACTTGCTCATTTAAATGAACAAATGAGCCAGTCAACAAATGAATAAATAATTTCATCCCTTGAGTTGGCTTAGATCATCCACGTCTGTGCTGCGCTTGGTGCGGAAGATGGTGACGATAAGCGCGAGGCCAACCGCCACTTCGGCCGCGGCCACCGTCATCACGAAGAACACAAAGAGCTGGCCATCGAGCTGGCCCCAACGATGTGCGAATGCTACAAAGGCCAGATTCGCCGAGTTGAGCATCAACTCCACCGACATGAAAATCAGAATGGCGTTTTTGCGAATCAGCACACCCAGCACGCCGATGGTGAACAGAATGGCCGACAAAACAACAAATGCGGTGGCTTCCATATTATTTCTCCCGAGTCAGCACCACGGCGCCGATCATCGCGACCAGCAGCAAAATCGAGACCACTTCGAATGGGAACAGATACGGCCCGAACAAGGCTAGGCCGATGGCCATAGGGCTGCTATCCACCGGCGTCGCCGCAACGGCTACCGGCGCAACCACACCCAGCAACACAATCGCGGTCAGCGCCACCAGTACAATGCCCAACCCCACTGCCAAAGGTCGCTGCCATGACTGGCCGTGCGAGTCCTCGGTTTGCAGCCGCTCGGCCCCCAACAGCATGATGACGAACACGAACAGCACCATGATGGCGCCGGCATACACGCTCACCTGCACGGCTGCCAAAAACGGCGCGTTGAGCAACAAATAAAACACCGCCACAGTGCCAAAATTGAGAATGAGGAAAAGCGCTGCGTAAATGGCGTTTTTGCTGAGCAGAAGTCCCAGCGCAGCCGCAATGCTGACCGCGGCCATCAGGACAAAAATCACAGTTTCCATGTTTGAACCATTGACGATTGTCCATTGACGATTGACTATTCGCTGAAGGCAATAGTCAATCGTCAATGGACAATCGTCAATTCTTAAATGCTCGCATCAATCGGCGGGAACGGCACAATGGCTCGGTCGAACTTGCCGGGCTCGGTGCGCTGCGGCGTGTCTGGCAAACCCGTCGGCGCCAACTCCAGCAACATGCTCTTGCCGAAGATCATGCTCTCGCGGGTGTAGCCGGTTGGAAACTCAATCGGCTCCAGCACAATCGCGTTGGTCGGGCAGGCATCTTCGCAATAGCCGCAGAAGATGCAGCGGATCATGTTGATCTCGTAGGTGCTGGCGTAACGCTCGCCGGGTGAGAAGCGCTTCTCGTTGGTGTTCTCGCTGGCCTCCACATAGATGGCATCGGCCGGGCACGCCGCCGCGCACAGTGCGCAGCCGATGCAGCGCTCCAGGCCGTTGTCCTCGTAGCGCTTCAGGTGATGCCGGCCGCGAAACCGCGACGACATGGGCCGCTGTTGCTCGGGATATTGCACCGTCACCGGTTTCTCGCCAAGGGTCTTCAACACCTCGAACATGCCGGCCGGAATGCGGCCCAGGCTTTGCAATCGTTCTTTCAAGCTTGACATAGGGAAGTTGTTAGTGATTAGTTTTTAGTCGTTAGTTTTTAGTTATTAGTTCAGGCACTAACAACTAATCACTAACGACTAACAACTCTTTCTTACTTATATCCAGGAATTCCAATCACGATCAGAAAGGCCGTGACGACGATGTTCAACAGGGCGATTGGCAACAGTCGTTTCCAGCCGAAGGACATGAGAAAGTCGTAGCGGAAGCGCGGCAATGAGGCGCGCACCCAGATGAAGATGAGCAGGCACGCCACCACTTTGATCAGGAAATATCCCAAAGACAAGATGGGAATCTCATTGACGAAGGGGCCGCTCCAGCCACCCAGAAAGAACGTCACGAACAGCGCGCTCACGGCAATCATCTTCACATACTCGGCCATGTAAAACAGCGCAAACTTCATGCCGCTGTATTCGGTCAAAAAGCCGGCCGTCAACTCCTGCTCAGCCTCGACCAGGTCGAACGGCGCGCGCATGGTCTCGGCAAAAATGGTGATGCCGAAAATGATCGCGGCCACCGGCTGGCGGAAGATGAACCAGCCCAGAATATCGCCCGGCCACTGCGCATTCACAATTTCGGCCAGACTGGCGCTACCGGCCATCAGCACCACCGCCACAATTGACAAACTCAGCGGCAGCTCATACGAAATCATTTGAGCCGCAGCGCGCAGGCTGCCCAGCGAGGCATATTTGTTGTTGCTCGACCAGCCAGCCAGCGTGATGCCATACACGGCCACGCCCAGCACGCCCAGCACATACAGCACGCCAACGTTGACGTTGGCCGCCAGTTGAAACGCATCACCTTTGCCGAAGGGAATGACGGCGAACAAGACCAGGGCTGGAATCACGGTGAGCACCGGCGCGATGAAATAAACGGCTTTGTCGACGCCGGACGGCGTAATGCTCTCTTTGAAGATGAGCTTGAGGCCGTCGGCCAAGGGCTGCATGAGCCCCGCCGGCCCTGCGCGATTCGGGCCTACGCGCGCTTGCAGCCGCGCCAGCAGTTTACGTTCCAGCAGCGTCAGATACGCAAAGCCGGTCAGCGCCACAAAGACCAGCGCCAGCGTTTTCAGGATGGCTTCGAGAAGGGGGGTCATTTTAGTTATTAGTTGTTAGTTGTTAGTGATTAGTTTTTCCTAGGGAGGTCATGCGACGGCTCTGAACTAAGAACTAATCACTAACAACTAATAACTCTGTTCACTTCGCCGCGAGCGGAATAAACGTGGTTCCTCCAACAATATGAGATGCGAGCACTGAGCTGCGACGAATCAATTCGCCATCTTGATACAGCACGCGCGGCAGTTCGGCCGCGGCTTCGGCGTTGACAGCCGGCGCAGTCACCGGTGTGGCTGTGGCCACAAAGCCCTCGCGTTCGGCACCGGCTGCATAGCGCACGCCCAGACCACCGGTGTTGTCATACACCGTGCCGCCGTAATACAAATCTTCGCGGCCCATGGGTGGCCACTGCTCGCCAGGTGGCTGGCTGATGAGGCTGAAGCTGAGGCCGGCATACTGCGGCACCTCGGTCGCGATCAGATCAAAAATCTGCGACACGCTCCAGAAGGTCTCGTTGCCGCCGCTGACTTTTTTGGCCACTTCCTGGAACACCCACCAATCGGGCTTGGCGTTGCCGATGGCCGGAATAGCGCGATAGAAGCGCTGCACACGGCGGTCGCCGCTGGTGTAGCTGCCCTCACGCTCGGCGAAGCTGAGCGCCGGCAGCACCACATCGGCATCTCTTGCTAGGTCAGTCAGGAACAAATCCTGCACAATCTTGAAGCCGGTCGTGGGCGCATCCTTGGCATCACCCACGCCGACCAGCCAGGCGACAGAGGGTTGCTGGTTGCTGGCTGCTGGCTGCTGGTCAACGGCCAGATCGAACACGCCTTGGGTGTTGGCATGTGGGTAGCACGCGAGCAAACCACTGTTGGCTTTGCCGGCGTGACCGGTTTCAATCAGCAGGTTGGCGAGGTGTTGGGCCAGTGCGCGTGCGCCGGCTCCATCCAACTGCTCGTCGCCAAACACGCATAGCAAATTGCGCGCATCCTTGAGCTGGGCATATTTCTCGACGGTGAGATTCTCAATCGCCCACTTGGCGGCCTCGCCGGCATCGTAGCGGCCGATGGCGCGGGCGTAGCGGTGCAGCTTGGTGCCCTTGCTATTCGCGATGATCAGCGTGGCACCGCGATCTGTCACGGCCGCTTTGAGCCGCAGGAACCACACCGGTGCCTGCTCTTCCACGTCGGCGTTCACCACCACGATCGCATCGCCCTTGCCCCATTGCTTGAGGTCGGTGCCGGAGCCAACGCCATAGGTGCGCACCAGATCAGCATACGCCGCCGGCTTCTGCGGCGATAGGCTCACCGACGCGTTTACCAGCTTCATCAGCCGGCCGAACAAGAAGGCATCTTCGTTGGCGATGCGGTCGCCGATCACGCCGTGCACGTTGCCGCCCTTCAACTTATCGGCAATCGCCAGAATTGCCTGCTCCCAGGTCGCCTCTTGCAGCTTGCCGTCCTTGCGAATCATGGGCTGCTGGAGCCGGTCGTGCGCTCGTGTGAAATGGTGCACAAAGCGGCCCTTGTCGCACATCCAAATCTCGTTCACCTGCTCGTTCTGGCGCGGCATCACCCGCTTGATCTCGTCGACGCCGGTTCGGGTGTCGAGCCGCGTGTTCAGGGTGATGTTGCAGCCGACGGCGCAATGGTTGCACACCGACTGGGTGGAACTGAGTTCCCACGGCCGCGCCTTGAAGCGAAACTCGGCCGAGGTCAGCGCGCCCACCGGACAAATGTCGGTGGTGTTGCCGCTGAAGTAGCTGTCGAAGCCGGGGTCGCTCTGAGTGATGATCTCCATGCCGCGGCCGCGGTCGTAGAACTGCAACACGTGGTCATCGGCCAGCTCTTCCTCGAAGCGAATGCAGCGCGCGCATTGGATGCAGCGCTCGCGATCCAGGTAAATCAAATCGCCCAACGGCACATGTTTGTCGTTGCGAGCTTTGTCGGCGTAGTCGAAGCGGCTGACGCCGGGGCCATAGCGCAGGGTCAGGTTTTGCAGCGGACACTCGCCACCCTTGTCGCAAATGGGGCAATCGAGCGGGTGGCTGGTGAGCAAAAACTCCAGCACATCCGAGCGTGCTTCTTTGACCTGGGGCGTGGTGGTGCGCACGGCCATGCCTTCGCCAATGGGCGTGGTGCATGCCGTTTGCAACTTGGGCATCCACGCAATAACGGCCTTGCCATCGTCGCCCATCACCACCTGCTTGGTGGCCGGATCGACTTTGGGCGTGCCAATTTCCACCAGACACATCCGGCACATGCCAACTGGCTTGAGCTTGGGGTGGTAGCAGAAGACCGGAATATCGTTGTTGATCTTCTTGGCGGCATCCACGATCACCGTGCCCTTGGGCATGGCAACCGGGACGCCATCGACTGTGAGATTGACTAGATCTGCCATCGTCTTTTGTCTTCACCTATGGCCGCGTTTACGCCGCAACCGAGATTTACTGCACTTGTGCGCCGCTTCCATCAAGCTACAGGTTCAGACCAGACAATGGAATATTTACTTTCCGCCGTCAGGGCTTGCCTGCAACTTTCACAGTTGCGGTCGGAACGACCTGCTGTTTCAAACCGGCACTGGTAATCACAACCACATCACTTGGAAGCGCCACATCGATACGTAGCCCAAACTTCCGCGTTGCTTTCACCTTGCCCGTTACGCTGACTTTCGATCCGGTCACCAACACGTCTTTCTTGACGCGAGCGGCAACCACATTGTAGAGACGAACCTTCTGCGTGCCAGTCGCATCGAAGATCAACACGTCTACGCCGTTGTCGAACTTCTCCACGCTGTGCACCTCGCCCTCTACCAGAATAATGGCCCCATGATCGCCATTGTTCAACCCGCCTAACTCTCGATGATCCACCGTCCGCACCGTATTCGAGAACACCAGCGTTTCCTTCCCACGGTTGGGAATGATCGAGAACTTACCTTCATACTCATCCACACGTCCGGTGATTTGGGCCACCGCGCCCACCCTCACCAGCTCCGGCTTCGACAACGTATCGAACACGCTCTCGAAATACGTCACGTCGATCCGGCCCGAGTCATCGGCCACCACAAACCTGAAGCCTTTCGAGAAGTTGCCGGCTTCCAGCACCGTCCCCTTGATGGTGACATAGCTGTCCAGCAACGGCTCCGCAATCGCGCTGATGGGCGTGATCTCGATGGTGGCCGCTTGCGCCACCGGCATTTGCGATGGAATCGCCAACAACACAGACAACACCACCAACGCGCCGGTCTGGGCCAGACCTGCTAAACCTTTCGCTTTCATTTGATCAGTTCCTTCTAGAGTAACGAGTGAGCATGGGTACTGAGCAAAGATCGCGCGTTCGATTCAGCGGCCGCGCATCTCCTCTCTATTCAATTGTGCAGAACGACGGGGTTCTGTGTCCTTACAAGCGGCTGGAAGCCCTCTGTCAAACCAGTGCAATGGCACATCGGTAGCCGCCTAGGACAAAAGGCGGGTAATGAAGCTGCTGGCGGATAGCGGCTAGAGGCCAATCGCCAACCGCTTCTGTCTTAGTGCGCCGGCACCATGCCTGGCAATGCGTGATCGCGCTCCAACTCCACCAGGTAATCGGCGCTGCCGCCCATGCCCTGGTTGATGAAGTCGATGTAATCCTGCTTGAAATGCTTCAGGGTGAACGTCATGCTGCTGGTCGCGAATTCACCCAACGGGCAAAAGCACTTGCCGGCAATCTGCTTGTTCACGGTCGCGATCATATTTACATCGTCCATCGTGCCATCGCCGCGCAACAGCTTGTTGTAGAGATTCAGCGCCCAGAACGTGCCCTCGCGGCACGGCGTGCATTTGCCGCAGCTCTCGTGCTTGAAGAAGCGAATCATCTTGCGCGCCGCCCACACCATGTTCACGCTCTCGTCCATGAAGATGAACGAGGTTGAACCCAGCACCGAGCCGATGCCGGCCATGGCCTCGTAGTCCAGCTTGGCGTGAAAGTTTGCGGTGGGAATGATGGGGCTGGATGAGCCGGCCGGCAACACCGCCTTGATCGGCAAGCCCGTCGACGAACCACCAGCCATATCCAGCAACTCCTGGATCGAGTATTTGCCCAGCGGCAACTCGTAATTGCCAGGGTTCTTGACGTGGCCGCTGACGCAGAATATCTTGACGCCTGGGCTTTTCTCGGTGCCCCACTGCTTGTACCAGGCCGCCCCATTCAAAACAATCGGCGGCACATTTGCCAAAGTCTCGACGTTGTTGATGACGGTGGGCTTGTTATACAGGCCCGACACGGCTGGGAAGGGCGGCTTGAGGCGCGGCTGGCCGATCTTGCCTTCCAACGACTCGATGAGCGCGCTCTCTTCGCCGCAAATATAGGCACCCGCGCCGTAGTGAATGTAAATATCGAGGTTGAAGCCGGTTCCCTGAATGTTCTGGCCCAGC
>JBBQST010000026.1:0-19099 GCA_038213625.1 Thermoflexales bacterium | reverse complement strand
CTCGGCTGGCGCTATCACCTGCAAGACATTCGCGGCTACGACAGCATCATCCCCAAGCAATACATGGACTACATGCGCGCCATCGAGCCGCAGGGTCAGAGCCTTTACAACCGCGTGTCGCCGATCATCAACCGGCAAAGCCTGGAGTCGCCGCTGCTCGATGTGCTCGGCGTGCGCTACATTCTGAGCGAGGTGCCGATTGAGCCGGTCGTGCAAGGCTTGCAACAGGTGTTCGAGGCCGAGGGTGTGCGCGTCTACGAGAACACCCGTGCCATGCCGCGTGCCTATGCCATCGGTGACTCGATTCCGATCGAATTGCCCAATGAGGCGAAGACGTTTACGCAGACGATTCAAACCTATGATGTGCGGCAACAGCCATTCCTCGAAAGTTCCGGCTGTATTGGTTACTTTTGCGTGGTCTCGCCCACGGTTGCGTTTTTGCCCGTCACCATCACCAGTTACAAGAATAACGAGGTGTGGCTCGATGTCAGCGCGCCAGCCAATATCAGCTCTTTACTCGTCGTGCTCAACGACAGCTATTTCCCCGGCTGGCGTGCCTACGCCCGCCAACGCGGCACCGCCGATTCAACCGAATTCGAGCTGCCCATCCAACGCATCAACGGCAACTTCCGCGCTGTTCAATTGCCAGCTGCCAACCGCCAGCCGCCCGACGCCACCTACACTATCCGCTTCAAGTACTCGCCGCCGGCCTTCCAGATCGGCGTGTTCGCCTCGGCCATCGCCCTGGCCGGCCTGGTATTCATGGCTGCGCTGTATGCCTGGCGCAATTGGCCGCGCAAAGCCAGGCGCAAAGTCGCCGCCAGCGGCATCCACCTTGTCGCCAAAAACAGCCTGGTTTTAACGGCTTTTAATATTGGCGCGCGGCTGATCGATTTTGCATTCGCCGCGTTCATGGCCCGTTTTCTAGGCCCCAGCGGGGTCGGCCAGTATTACTTTGCCGTCATCATCGTCAGTTGGTTCGAGATCATCATGAATTTCGGCCTCAACACCTACCTGACCCGCGAGGTGAGCCGCGACAAAGCCCATGAAGGTGCCTATCTGCGGCAGACCACCCGGCTTCGGCTGGTGTTGGGGGCGTGCGCGGTGCCGTTGGTTGTATTGGTCATCGGCTTCTACGAGCTCAATGGTCAGATGGACTTGCAAACCGCCCTCGCCATTGCCATTCTCACCCTCAGCCAGTTACCCAGCAGCCTGGCCACCGGCATCACCGCTCTCTTTTATGCTCACGAAAAAGCTGAAATCCCGGCCGCGCTGACCATCGTCAGCGCATTGATTAAAGTCACGATCGGGGCCACATTCATCCTGCTCGGCTGGGGCGTCATCGGCCTCGCCATCACCTCGCTCATCGTCAACCTCATCGTGCTGGTGATCTTGTGGGTGCTGGCGCGACGGGCGTTTGGGATGCAAGGGGAGACGGAAGACGGAGGACGGAAGATGGATAGGTTGTCGCCCGTCGTCGGCCGTCCGTCGTCCTCCGTCGCAGCTTCCGAGCCGCACCGTCTCCCCTCTAGAACCATCTTGCGCGAAAGCTTCCCGCTCATGCTCAACCACCTGCTGGCTACGCTCTTCTTCAAGGTGGATGTGCCGTTGCTCAAAGGGTTCAAGGGTGATGCCGTGGTGGGCTATTACAGCCAGGCCTACAAATACATCGATGCCTTCAACATCATCCCGGCCTTCTTCACCCAATCCCTGTTCCCAGCCATGTCGCGGCAAGCCTCCCAGACCGACAACGCATTGGCCCGCACGTATATTCTGGCGGTCAAGCTGCTGGTCATGATCGCGTTTCCGCTGGCGGTGATCACGACCTACGGCGCCGAGTGGATGATCGGCGTGCTCGGCGGCCCCGAGTTCATCCCCCAGGGCCAGATCGCCCTGATGATGATGATCTGGAGCATTCCCATCGGCTGGATCAACAGCGTCACGAATTACGCGCTCATTGCCGCCAACCAGCAGCGTGCGCTCACCCGCGCCTTCGTCGTCGGCCTTGGCTTTAACATCATTGCCAATCTCATGCTCATCCCCATGTTCTCGTTTCAGGCTGCGGCTTTGGTCACCATTGCCAGCGAGTTCATCGAGGGGTGCGCGTTCTATCTGTATGTGCGCCGTTACATCGTCAGGGTCAACTGGCTGGGCGTGTTGGGCCGGCCCGCGCTGGCGGCCGGTGTCATGGCCCTGGTCATCTATCCCTTCGCCACACTCGGCCTCACGCTCGTGGGTCTGCTGATCGGTATCATGGTCTATTCAGTCGTGCTGTTCTTCACCCAGGCCCTGAATCCCATCGAGCGCGCCCTGTTGCTGCCGCTGTTGCCGGCGCGGCTGCGCAGAGCGTGAGAGCGATGAGCGATGAGCCGGACAGTAACTCTGGCTCATCGCTCACAGCTCACAGCTCTCCGCTCTCCGCTCAGTGCTGTCCGTTCCCATTCGGCCGATTCGCCGTGATCAACTCCTGCTTCAAATTCCACAGCTTCTGGCTGATCGAGACGTGATAGGTGTGTGGGTTGATCAGGCGCTTCACGCCGGGGTCGAGTTGATCGATGTCGTGCTGTCGGCGCCGGCGCATCTCTTCGATGTCGGGCAGGTCATACACCAGCTTGCCCTCGCGCAATACGTCCACATGCAGCGGCTCAATCTCGGACAGATCGGCCCGCGCCCAGGTGCGTTGTTTCGCGGTTTCGGTGGGGTGGCGCAGCTGCAAACGCGCCATCGTACGCGGGTCCTCATCGGCCAGCGTGATCAGATCGGCAATCGCCTTGTGCCGCTTGTCGTAGAGCCGCCACACTTTTTTGTTGCCAGGATTAATGGTCTTGATCGGCGTCTCACTGATCTTGATGGCCGGCAACCATGTGTCGCTCTGTTGCGCAGTGCCCCGATTTTGATCGGCTTTCACACTCACCAATTTGTAGACGCCGTCCAGCGCCGGGTCGCCTTGCGAGACGATCAGGTTGGTGCCAACGCCGTAGACCAGCCGCTTGAGCAGCGCATCCGGCGATACATCGTAGCGCGGCGCTTCCTCCTGAATCTGCGAGACCAATTGCAAAATCACCAGCTCATCCAACTGGTTCGAGAGCACGATGCTGGTGTCGGGGAAGCCGGCATCGTCCAGCATCTTGGCCGCCTGAATGCTCAGGTAGGCCAGGTCGCCCGAGTCCAGCCGCACGCCGATGGGCTTGTGGCCCTTGGCGCGCAACTCCTCGAACACTTTGATGGCGTTGGGCATGCCGCTGTCCAGCACGTTAATCGTGTCGACCAAGAGCGTGCAATCGTCCGGATACACATCGGCATACGCCCGAAATGCGCCCAACTCACCTTCGCCCAGCGCCACAAACGTCTGGATCATGCTATGGGCGTGGGTGCCTTTGGGCGGGAAACCCAGCACATAGCTCATGCCGGCGTTGCTGCTGAAGTCGGCCCCGCCAATTAAAGCCGCGCGCGTGCCGGCGTTGCCTGCCTTATCCTGCGCCCGCCGCAGCCCAAACTCCAGCACGGTCTGGCCCTTGCCCACCTCGCGAATGCGCGCGGCTTTGGTCGCGATCAGGGTCTGGAAGTTGAGGTGATTAAGCAGGGCCGTTTCGAGTAGCTGAGCCTGGAGCAACGGCCCCTCCACCACGGTCAACGGCGTGCTGTGATGGACCACCCGCCCCTCGGGTATGGTGCGCAGGGTGATGCCATCGAAGGTGCCGTGGGTGCGCAACCAGCTCAGAAAATCATCCTCAAACACGCGGGTGCCGGTGCGGGTTTCCTGCGCCCGCAAATAAGCGATGTCTTCGTCGCGAAAGTGAGCTTCCTCCATCCAGTCCAGCAGCCACTCCAGCCCTGCATTCACGCAGAAGCCGGCCTGGTGCGAGCCGTAATCGGGATAGCTGCGAAAGAAATGGTCGAACTGCGCATGCCGCTCGTGCAAGCCCATGCGGTAATACAGTTGGGCCATGGTGAGTTGATATTGGTCGGTAAAAAGGATGCCCTCGGCCGTGGCCCGTTGCGATGATTTCATGATCTTTGGGTTGGAGGCTTATTTTGTGATGAATGACTAGGTGTATATTTGACACTATCTATTGTAGACGTGAATTTGGATCACGCAAGATGGAAACTTACTGGCGTGTGTATTTTGAAAGGCGCGCATGTCTTTACGAGTCATATAGGTCGTTGTTTCCATCTACAATCTCCAATAACTCCTCACTCATTTCTCATTCTTCGATATACTTCGTGAAGATTTTCACTCACTATCCAAATTATGAGCGTGACCGACCTAAATACCGTTTTGCCCATTCTGGTGCTCATCTTCGGGGGCGTTGTGCTCCTGCTTGTCGACCTCGTCATTCCCCGCGAAAACAAGGCTTACACGGCCTATCTGGCCATCGGCGTCATGCTGGTGGCGTTGCTGGCGGTGCCGGTTGGGGCCGGCCAGACCCTGAGCGGTTTCGGCGGCATGATTGTGGCCGATAGCTACTCGATGTTTCTCGACGGCCTGCTGCTGGTCATCGGCATCATCACCGTGTTGCTCACCCTGCGCTACAACGTGGCGCGCGGCATCATGCGCGGCGAGTTCTTCCCGCTAACCCTGTTCGCGCTCAGCGGCATGCTGCTGATGGGTCACTCGGCCAACCTGCTCATCGTCTTCGTCGCCATCGAGCTGTTGTCGATTCCACTCTACATCCTGTGCGGCATCGCCCGGCCCAATCCCAATAGTGAAGAAAGCGCGCTCAAGTATTTCCTGCTCGGCGCGTTTGCCTCCGGCTTCCTGGTGTATGGCATCGCCCTGATCTACGGCGCGACCGGCACCACCAATCTCGCCGCCATTGCCACGGCCGTCACCAGCGGCGCAGTCAGTGCCAACTCGGGCCTGTTGCTGGTCGGCACCGGCCTCGTCTTGGTCGGCCTGGGCTTCAAGGTGGCCGTTGCGCCGTTCCACATGTGGACGCCCGATGTGTATGAGGGTGCGCCCACGACCGTGACCGCCTTCATGGCCACGGCTACCAAAGCGGCCGGCTTTGCCGCCGTGGTGCGGGTGTTCCTGTTCGGCCTCGCGCCCATCATCGACACCTGGCAACCCATCGTCGCCGTCATCGCGGCTTTCACCATGATCATCGGCAACGTCGTGGCGCTGTCGCAGACCAACCTCAAGCGCATGCTGGCCTACTCCAGCATCGCCCACGCCGGCTACTTGCTAGTGGGGGTGGCGGCCGGCGGGCAGAATGGCACCACCGGCGTGCTGTTCTACCTGGCCGCCTACGCCGTGACCTCGCTGGCGGGCTTTGCAGTCATGACCTTGATGGCCAACGAGGCCGGCGAGGATCAGCGCATTGAGGCCTATGCGGGTCTGTTTCGCCGCCGGCCGCTCATGGCCATTGCGATGGCGATCTCGCTGTTCTCGCTGCTGGGGATTCCACCCACGGCCGGCTTCGTGGGCAAGTATTTCTTGTTCAATGCCGCCGTGAATTCGGGCTTGACCTGGCTGGCGGTGATCGGCATGTTGACCAGCGTGATTTCGGCCGGCTACTACCTGCGCGTCATTGTGGTCATGTTCATGCGCGAACCCGGCACCAACGAGATCGAAGTCAGCAATGCGCCGCGCACGGCCGCCATGATCTTTTCGGTCCTGGCCATTTTGTTGCTCGGCATCCTGCCGCAGATTGTGATGAATCTGCTTGGGCCCAATATTGTTGCGCTTGTGCCGTAGCGGCGACTGAATTCGTCGACGTCGACGAAAGATGAACACGACTCAAGCAACCAGCACCCGATGGACATTTGTCTATTGGGCGCTTTTTTATAAGATCCAGCCTAACTATGGACACATTTAGACCACCCGCCTTTGCCGGCCTCATCGGGGTTGCCCGTCGCGACATTACACCGCCTGTTGGAATCTATGCCCGCAACTGGGGCGCGGCGCTGCATGAGGTGGCCGAGGGCATTCACATGCCCATGTCGGTCACGGCGCTGGTACTGAGCAACGCCGCCGATGCCTCGCCAGACACATGGCGCGAGGCGTTTGTGGTGGTGTCAATGGATTTCACGTGGTGGCGCACGGGCGCTGATGAGTGGGCGCTGCGCAGTGCGCTGATCGAGGCATTGCAGCTCGATCCGGCGCGCGTGCTCATCAACATCACCCACACCCACGCCGGCCCCGCCACCTGCCGCGATGACGTGGACAAGCCGGGCGGACACCTGATCCTGGCCTATATCGATCTGTTGACGGCCCAGGTGATTGCGGCTGTGCGCGAGGCGGCCGAGACCCTGCGGCCGGCCACCCTGACCTGGGCCTATGGCACTTGTGGGTTGGCGCAGAACCGCGATCTGGTTGATCCCGATTCAGGCGGTCTCAACTCGGTGGGTTTCGATAAACTCGCGCGCATCGTGTGCGGCTGGAATCCCCAGGGCACAGCCGACGACACCTTGTTGGTCGGCCGCGTCACCACCCGCGCAGGCGATGTGCTGGCCACGCTGGTCAACTACGCCTGCCATCCCACCACCCTGGCCTGGGACAACAAACTCATCTCGCCCGATTTCATCGGCACACTCCGTGAGGTGGTGGAGGCCAGCACAGGCGGCGCGCCATGCCTGTTTTTGCAGGGTGCCTCGGGTGAGCTGAGCCCCATCGAGCAATACACCGGCGATGTGAGCATTTCCGAAAAACATGGCCGAATGCTGGGCTACGCCGTGCTGAGCACGTTGCAAGGCATGTTGCCGGCCGGCATGGGCTTGCGCTATGGCGGCTTGGTGGAATCGGGCGCGCCGTTGGCCGTGTGGCAACGTCAGCCCATTGAAGCCTCGCAGGAACTGGCGGCCGAGCACCTGCTGGTCGAGGTGGATTTGAAGGGCGACCTGCCAACCCTGGCGCAAATCCAGGAGGATTTGGATGACGCATTGGCGGAGGGCAACATCTTTCTCATCGAGCGATTCCGCCGCAGGTTGCGCGTGCGGCACAGCGTTGGCGATGAGCCTACGTCCAAACTGCCGGCCTGGGCCTGGCGGGTAGGGGACTCATTGTGGCTGGCCCAAGGCAATGAGGCCTACTCCGACTTGCAGGTTGAATTGCGAGCTCGCTTTCCCGGCGTGGCCGTGGTGGTGATGAACCTGACCAACGGCCCTCAGGCAGGTTACCTGCCGCCGCGCGCGCTGTATGGCCGCGATGTGTATCCGGTCTGGCAATCGCCGTATGCAGCTGGTGGTCTGGAGCGCATGATCGAGAGCAGTGCCGAGGCCCTGGCGGCGTTGTAAGTTTATGGCAACAGCCGGAACACAATAGATTCGTGTTAAGCCGCAGCAATGGTGTAGGCGACCGTGTAAATAATGCCGGCACCCGTGCTGCGGCTGACATGCTCGCCGATGCCCCAGTTTTGCGCGGCGGTGTGTCGGTCGCGAATCACCCCATGGGCAGCGGCTTCGAAGGCAGAAGCAATGGAGTTTCCGGCCGGTTCGACGGCACTGTCCGCTGCCAGCCGCACGTTGAGATGCAAGATCCCACCGGCGGCCACTTTGGTCTCGAATGATTTGATAAGCGGATAACTCTGACCATCAATGACGGTTTTAAGGTCGGTGGCCGGCCATCGCCACTTCGTGCCGCCGACTTCAAACTCCAGCGCAACCTCTGTCTCCGCGTCCTCATCTTCGTCGTTGACAAATGTGACGCGATTTAGGGTCAGGGTTAAATTCACCAGACGCGTTTGGTCTTGTGGCTGCGTTTGCCCGGTCACGGTGGTGTCAGGTTGCACGGCCTTGGAACGGGTCGCTTCAGCCGCGGCCGCGCCCATGGCGGCCGAGCGCAACTCAGGCGGAATTTCACGTCTTTTGTAGTCCTGGACGAACCAGCCCCGCCACTCGATTCCCAGCAGGTTGCCTTTGGTGTCGCACTCCTGCCAACTCAATTCGTCTGAGCGTGAGCGCAAAATCATGCCGCGGTCCGAATAGTTCACATCGTAAATATGCACCATTTGCGAGTCGGCATCCTCTTCGTAATCAAATGCAATGACCTGATGATTCTTGCCAAAGTCCTTGAGGTTGCGGGCCATGATCAAACCCAGCGGCACTGGCACGCCTCGATCGATCGCGCTCTTGAGCTTTTTAAACTCGTTCTCTTTGGTGAGCCGGCTGACGCCCTTGTTCAATGAGCCTGGCCCATCGCCGTATAGCGACCACAGCACAAACTTCAGCGCGCTGAAGGTCATAAAGCTTTTGATCTGGCGGCGATAAATATAGTTGGCCAGCGGATGGCCATCGGGCGGCACCCCATTGGACTGGGCAAAATCCTGGGTCGCCAGGCGTGGCATCGACAATTTTGCAAAATAGTGATCAAGCGCGGTGTAACTCATGCCGCCACAACGGCCATAGGTTCTGATGGTGCCAATCAATGGCAGCTTCACAATGTTTTCAAACGAATTAATAAAGTGAAAGCCGTCTGTTTGGGGTGTGAATAGAGTCTTGGGCATGGCACAACACATCCACTGGTTGGCAGCAAATGTTGGAACTGCTTAAGTCTGAAATGACCTGAACAAAATTAAATATTCAAGTCATTTATTCTGGCCGGGAAATCGGAAGCAGACCTAATCGGCAGATTAAGAAATCACTTTGTTGATCTCGGCAATCGCGCCGTTGGGATCGTCCCAATGCACCAGCGCGCCGGAATTCTCGAATGCCACCAGTCGCCAGTTGCTTTTGTTGCGCAGGGAGTCGGCACGATCAAAACTGGTAAAGGTATTCCGGCCATAGAGCAGCAGACAGGGCTGGGTTAAATCGGCATAGACATTGAAAATATTAGGCGTCCACAATTTGCCGGACAAAAAGTGATAGGGAGCCCACTCGGCCTCGGGTTGGTGGCTGGTGAGATAGGCGTAGTGAACCGAGCGATTGCCGACAGGCTGCCGCTGGCTGCGCTGCAAAAAGAATCGGATGCTGGCGCGCGAGGTTAGCAGATCGAACACCGGCCGCCGCCACAACGGTCCCTCGAATGCTGCCAGCAGCCCATCGTTGGCCGTTTTGGCGGGATCTGCCGCGCTCATGCCGGTGGGTGAAATGAAGGTGAGTGAGCGAAAGAGTTTGGGGTTGGCCTGAGCGGCCAGTGCCACGAACTCACTGCTCAGCGAAAGCGCAACGACATCAACGGGAACACCTTTCAGCTCCTTCTCGACGAACTCGGTGATGGCCAGCCGCATGAGTGCGGGTGAGTAGGATCGATCGCCGCGTTCACTGAACCCATAACCAGGCAAATCCAGTGCATACACCCGCCGGTCGCGGGAGAAATGATCATAAAGCGGCTTAATCTCATAGGACGATGCGGCCGCATTAATGCTGTGGATGAGCAACAGCGGCGCCGGTGGCGTGCTGAGGGGTGCGGTGCGGCGAACCGCGCTATTGGTGTAGTAGGACAGCAGACCGGCCCGCGATGGAAACGAGTGCAACTCGCCGTCCAGCGCCGCGGTCATCGGTAGATCGTGAATGACGTAACGGCGCGACCATGCGATGACTGCCAGCCCCAGGCCGGTCAGTGCGGCGACGCTGGCCGTCAGCAGAATCGGGGTCAGGGATGACCGTCCGGATGCGGCGTCAGGAGTGTGGTGAGGGCTTTCGCTTGGCAGGTTGCTCATAGTCGCAGCGATTCTAACTCACGACTTTTGCCGTCGATATCACAAGCGTACTCGCATTACAAACGGCCATCGTGATCAGGTGGGATTGAATACCAAACTTGCGCTGGAGTAGAAGCATGTGCGCTTGCATCTGCTATCAGTGGACTTGTCGGTTCAAATAAATTGCCCGGCTCAAGGGAGAAAACGGCCCCTCCTGCAATTTTTCGAGCGAGGCAGAAATCTCACGAACCTGACTGGCTCCTTGCAGGAGCAGTCTGTTCAAACTTTTGTCATCAGATGTTTGATACTGGTAAAGCGCCGGTAGCAAGTAGCGGGTTCGCTCGATGAATCGGGCTTCGGCTCTGACATAGCTTTGAGTTGATGCTACGCTGGCCAGAATTAGCATCGGAACACACAGTGCTAATCCTGCAAACCTGATAGGGCTATCTTTAATCAATCCAGAAAACGAATTGGTTTTAGCATTGGAAAGCCAGATGATCTCGATCCAAATTAAACCGATCCAGAAATACACACTGATGGTGGCGTAGCGCGATGACAACGCCTGTTCTTCCCACCCAAAGCCAACTCTGGTGAGTGCCGTGATGATCGCATTGCCTACCGCAAATAAGACCATGGTCACCGGCACATATATTTGAATGGCAGCTACACGTTTATCTCGGAATATTTTATAAGCGAGATAAATAAAAGAGATGAATCCAATAAATCCTAAAAGCGCGCTGGTCCAAGCCGGAAATCCTTGTGAAAATGGATTGCCAATATACGCCGTGATATACAGAAAAAAGGGAATGGGATTTCGCAAGCCGAATAAGAGGTCGGGGTGTGCCGATGGCTTGTTGTAATCATAGAAATACAGCGATAGTGTAAGGCCGGCGCAAATGAACCAGATCAATAAGGTGACAGGACGGCACTTTGGTGGTTGAGAGAGCCATACCAATGGGATGAGCGCGATCCACATGGGGAATGCTGTGCCTGTGGAATAGGTTGCAATGACGGTACTCACTATGGCCAACAAAAATAAGCGTAAGGTGTTGGCGCTGAGTTTGTGGGTATGATTCAGACTCAAAAACACAATTGTGGCAACAAAAAGCAGATTCACCAAAAACCATGCATTCGTAATACCCATCAACCAGGTCTGGTCCTGGGCAAAGGTAAACAGGAGCAACGAAGTGGCAAACGCCGCGCTCATTCGCCAAATGGTTTGAGGAATCAATTGCCAGATTAACTTCAGCATCAGCAGAAAAGTGAACGCGGCAAATCCCCAACTGAGATTGAGTAAATCTGGAATATGCCAAAACCCTCGAATTGTATGAGTGGCAATGAGAATTAACCGCGGCATGAGCAGCCGATGTTCATTGTGCTGGGCCCAAAGATCGGAAAAGGTGACTGTATGCGCGCGCAATTTAATAATCAGCTTCGCATATTCCCATTCATCGGCAATGGGAAGGTCAATGGCCAGTCTGTTGATGAAGAATAATGTAATGGCTGGTGCCGAAAATATAGCCACCCAACACAGACAAGTCATGAATCGTTTTAATGCAGCGGCGGTCTGTCGTTTGGCAGTAAATTCAGTCATGACATGGCTTGAATAGACATGATTGGGAATAACAAAACGCGTTGTCGTAGGGGCGAAGCATTCGCCGCCAAAGTCTATGTTCACTGTAGTTTTGTAGGCGAATGCTTCGCCCCTACCTTGGCACATCTTTATTCCCAATCATGTCTAATGGGTGAGGTCAATGGGTGAACGGGACGAAATGCGGATCGTCGAGGTGGGTTAAATAGGTGGGCCGGTTCAAACCGCACTGAAGCCAGCGTGGCGTGGAGCACCACGCCTGAGATTGCAGAAGTAGAGGCTAGATCCGTTGGGTAATTCGTAGCTGGACCAGCTGTAAGACGGCCTCAACCGTCTCTTCAATACTCTTGTTGGTGCAGTCCAGAATGACTGCATCGTCGGCCGGGTGCAAGGGTGAGGCGGTGCGGGTGCTGTCGGCGGTGTCGCGCTGCTGAATGGCGATGAGAATCTCCTCGTAGCTCGCCAGCGTGCCGCGCTCCTGTAGCTCTTTGTGCCGCCGGCGCGCGCGTTCTTCGGCCGAGGCGGTCAGGTAAATCTTTAGATCGGCTTCGGGCAACACCACTGTGCCAATGTCGCGGCCCACCATGACAATGTTGCCGGCCTCGGCCATGCGGCGCTGCTGACGCACCATTTCGTGGCGGACCTCGGGGTAGGCGCTGGCGGTCGAAACGCCGCGATCGACCTGTGGGGTGCGTAACAGCCAGGTGACATCGCGATCATCCAACAACACGGTGTATTGCCGGCCGTCGGTGTGGGTGGGCTGACTGACGTGAATATGAATGCGCTGGGCCAGCTCCGTGACGGCGGCTTCGTCATCGAGTGCAATGTGTCCCTCAATTGCTGCCAGGGTGACGACCCGATACATGATGCCGGTGTCGAAGTAGAGGAAGCCGAAATGTTGGGCCAGAGCACTACCAATGGTGCTTTTGCCCGAGCCTGCCGGGCCGTCAATGGCAATCTTCATGGGGTTACAGTATAGGGGTGATAGTGAGATAGCGGTGGGCCGCGCCTTCGTGCACGTGACACGTATAACGTGCACGTGCACGAATTTAGTCAATCAACAGGTCGCTGCTCATGTAATTGTTTCAACTTTCCTTGAGCAACAATTTTACTTCTCCTGGCGCAAGCTCACGCCATTGGCCCGGCTTCAACCGGCCCAACTCCAGCGCACCTATTTTGAAGCGAATGAGTTGTTTGACTGGATGACCAAGCAGCTTGGCCACCCGGCGAATCTGGCGTTTGCGGCCCTCGTGCAAGACAATGCGCAGCCAGGTTTCGCCGGCTCCATCTGGTGGCAGGTTTTTGGGGTTGAGGCGACGCTCCACCACGGCCGGCGCTGTTTTGGTGGTTTCGCCCTGCAACAGCACGCCGGAGCGCCAGCGTCGGATCGTGACGTCGTTGGGGCTGCCTTCCACCAGCGCCCAATATTCCTTTTCATGCTCAAATTTAGGGTGGGTGAGCCGATAAGCCAGATCGCCATCATTGGTGAGCAGTAGCAACCCCGAGCTATCCATATCCAGCCGACCCACGGCGTACAACCGTTGCGGCACCTTCACCAGATCCAACGCGCTCTTGTTGCGGTCGGCGCTGCCAAAATCCGAGATGTAGCCGACGGGTTTGTGAAGTGCAATATAGATCGGCCGGTCATGGCTGTTGAGCAATTTCCCGTCCACCCGCACCTGATCCGTCGACTCAACCACGCGGCCCAGTTCGGCCACCACGCCATTCACCGTGACACGCCCCTCAGAAATGATGTCTTCGCACGCACGGCGGGAACCAAGACCGGCGCTGGCAAGTAGTTTTTGTAGGCGCATGGGGAGGGAGAGTTATTAGTCGTTAGTGATTAGTTGTTAGTCGCTAGTTCAGAAATTTTTGACTAACCACTAACAACTAATCACTAACCACTTCTTCCTTCGGCAACACATCCAAACTTTCCACCGGCGGCAGTTCGTGCACGCCTTTGAGGCCGAAGTGACGCAGGAAATCGAATGAGACGCCGTAGCGCATGGGGTGGCCGACGGTTTCGGCGCGGCCCAGTTCCACGATCAGGTTGCGCGCTTCCAGCGTCGCCATCACACCGTCGCAGTTGACCCCGCGAATCATCTCGATCTGGGGTTTAGTGGCCGGCTGGTTATAGGCAATGATGGCCAGCGTTTCGAGCGCGGCCGATGATAGCCGGGTGGTCTCTTCGATGCCCAAAAAGCGCTGCACGAGCTCGGCATTTTCGGGCGCGGTGACGAGTTGAACGCGGTTGCCGTTGCGTTGGATGCGCACGCCGCGTTGCTCGAACACCGCGTTTAACTCATGCAGTGCCGTCTCGACATCCTGCGTGTGAATGCCCAGCGTTGCGGCAATGGCGGCAATGGCGGCCGGCTCGCGTGCGGCATACAAAATGCTTTCCAGCTTGACCGTCAGCGCTGGAATGGACTCGGCCGGTGCAACGGGGTTGAGCGACAGCTCCGGCAGTTGAGGTTGAGCAGGGGCAACAGATTCTTCCATGCAGAGTGTGCAATGCTAGTAGCTTTTCAGAGTGCCAGGTGACTGACGATGACTTGTCTAAGTAAGTCGCCAAAAGAAATTGACTGTCAGTTGATGGGTTGCCGTAAGGACAAATGTGCAATAAGCCTTCGTAGGGGCGCAGCATGCTGCGCCCCTACCATGCACATCGCGTAAAGAACTTTCGGCGACTTACTTAGGGCTTGCTCGGCTCGTTGGGTGTGGCCGGTTCCACTTCGATCTCGTCGGTCGGCGAGGGATCAGAATCCACAATGTCGTTTTCAAACGGCTTTGCCGGCCGAACCTCGCCTTCCAGCGCATCATCCGATGGAATGTCCATGGGCCGCGCACCTGCCGTCAACTGAGCCGGTTCTTCTTTGCGATTGCGATTCAGGATATTAAATTGTGGGAAGATGTTTTTGGGTGCCGGCGCCGCCTTCATTGTGACGACGGGCTTGGCAAATAGCTTGAGGCCCAGCTCATCCTGCACCACATTGCGCACGGCCCCGACAATCTCCTCGCCTTTCAACACCAGATCGGTATCGTGAGCCGAGAGTACATCCAGCCGCACGGCAATGGCCTTGTTCTGGGCCGAGATCTCGACCGTGGAATTAATAATGCCGCTCAGGCTGTCTACGCGCTGACGCACGCGGTCGGTGATGGCTTTGGTGGACACGCGCAACCGGCCACTGCCGGTGGAACGCATCACTTGCACGCTGCGGAAATCGGGCTTGCGCAGCTCCAGCCATAACAGACCCACGACAACGCCAACCCACACCAGGGTGAAGAGTAACCGGATTGCCCATTCGGCGGGCGACCAGCCTTCGCCAGTGTTATTGCTCAGGGTTTTAATCCCAGCGTCGATACTCGTGATGATGCCGGTGATGAGATTGGGAGCGAGTAACGAAAAAATCCCCATCACCAATAGAATGATGAGTGCAATGATGCTAAAGACGCGGTTAAATGCATTCATTCGGCCAAACTCCTTAGCGCGGATTCTAACCGACTTAATAATTCACAAAACATGATTCGTATGCTCCTGCGTAGTGACGACCGTAACGGCCATATCTCGGTGACCGAGGATGTGAAGCTGGAGGATATACCGCGCCTGCTGGCCGATAAGTCCAACCTGATCTGGGTCGATATGCATGCTGGTAAACCGGATTCTACCGGCCAGGATGATACGGCCCACATCACCGATGTGTTGCAAAACACCTTCAAATTTCATCCGCTGTCCGTGGAGGACGCGATCACGGAATCGCATGTGCCCAAGGTGGACGATTGGGGTGCCTATCTCTACATTGTGCTGCACGCCGTGCACTTCGATCCTAAAATTGAAGATATAGACACCAGTGAGATGGACGTCTTTCTCGGCTCCAACTACATCGTCACCCACCACGATGAGGATATTCCTGCGTTGGAGCGGCAGTGGCGCAATGTGCTGCGCGATGAGCGGCATACCCGGCGCGGTCCCGATTACTTGTTGTATGAGCTGAGTGATGCAGTGGCGGCCGATTATTTGCCTTGCATGGACGCCATGGATGATATGATCGACCAAATTCAGGACCGCGTATTTGAGCGGCCAGACCCTCGGGCGGTCTCCAAAATTTTTCGGTTGAAATCGGCCGTGCTGAACTTGCGGCGTGTGCTTAGCCCGCAGCGCGAAGTGCTCAACAAGCTGGCCCGTGATGACTACGCCGTGATCAACCCCAAAGACCGGGTCTACTTTCGCGATATTTATGATCACTTTGTGCGGCTGACCGATTTGAACGAATCGTTGCGTGATCTGGTCTCGGGCGCACTGGATACGTATCTGTCCGTGGCTGCCAACCGCACCAACGACATCGTAAAAACCCTGACCCTGGTAACCGTGCTATTCATGCCGCTGACATTTCTGACGGGATTTTTTGGGATGAATTTCTTTGGTGGTTTAATAGAAGTCAACGCCACTGCACCCGCTAGCAACTGGATCTTCTTTGCAATGACCATGGCGTTGATGATCGCTTTCCCGGTCGGGTTATTTTGGTTTATTCGTAAGCGAGGCTGGTTGTAATGGCAAACCTGTCCACAATTTCAACCCATTGGGTGGATCGCTTTGCGCGGCTGTGTTATTGGCTGCACGAAACCCGCCGTGCGCGCCTGTTGCTATGGGTATTGAGTCTGTTTGGCGTCGCCGCGCTCCTGCTGGCGCGCCCAGGCCGCATCGAAAACGCACTGATCCGCGACTATAAGCTGTCGGATATTTCGCTGTCGACGCAGGGAACCTGGGTGCGGGTGGCCGGCCGGCTGATCCCCGAAAAATCCTATCAGACCCGCTACGAGCTGGGCAACCTGGAACTCCGCGGCAGCCGTTTCATCCCGCTCAGCAGCCCTGGTTTATCTGACCCGCTTTATATCCTGGACAAGGATGTGCCCGGGTATCGCGTTGGCGACATGATATCGTTGGTGGGGCAGGTGATGCTGGGTGAAGGTGAGCAGCCGCCGATTTATCTCGAAGTGGGGCTGCCACCCAATGTGGTGCTGGCCAATTTCATCGCCCAGGTCGGCGTGGTCGCGCTGATCGTGTCCATCGTGTTCTCGGCGCTGGCCTGGCTGGTGCACTTTTCGAACTATGCGTTGCCGGTGCCGCTGGCCGAAACTGGGGCAGCAGGCGCGGCATTGGCCAAAGCGCCGCGCTTCTTGTGGTACGGCGACCTCGGCAAAGAGTATGGCGATGTAGTCGTGCGCGAAGTGCCGTGTGATTTTGCCGCGACCGTGCATGAAGCCCGTTTCATTTGCGAGCATCCCAAAGAACTTTGGAAAGTCTCGGTGCGGCATCTGCGCTCGGCTCAGCTGCTGAATCTGGCCACCCAATATGGCGGCTTGCCGGCCGCGCGCATCCTGTTTGAGGATGAGCGAGGTTTAACCCGCCATGCCGTGTTTGCGACCAATTCGACCGGCAATCGCGATCATGCCTTGCGCGTGATGAGTCTGATTCGGTGAGCGTCAAGACTCAAGACTCTAGAGTCTTGACGCTCCTGCTTGTTTTACTCAAAAAAGCCCTTGTCTTCCTCGCTCAAGTATGGCTGTGTCTTGTCCACATCAAACGACACGCCCAGGCCGGGGGTGTCCCAGACATCAATCACGCTATTGCGCACAATCGGGTTGGGCAGGCCTTTGATGATGTCGTACCACCAGGCCGGGCTCGCGACAGGATATTCAAATGCGATGTAGTTGGTCGGCAACGCCGCGGCGCAGTGCACGTGCGCGGCCAGACCGATCAACCCATCGATGATGCCATGTGGGGCCATCAGGATGCCGTGCAGGTCGGCATATTCAGCGATCCACTTCAACTCGGCAATCCCACCCACATCGGCCGGGTCGGGGCCGATGATGTTCACGGCGTGCGTCTCGATCAGTTCCTTGAAGTTCTGGCGCAAATAAATCTGCTCGCCGGTGTGAATTGGAATCGTGCTGGCGCGGGTGATCTCGCGATACACATCGGCCATCGCATAGGGCATGTAATCGCCGCAGATTGTGTCCTCCAGCCACATGATGTGATAGGGCTCGAGCGCTTTGGCCATGCGAATAACATCGGGCACCATCCAGCCGGGGCCGCAATCCAGCGCCAGGCCAACCTCGTCGCCCAGCACCGACTTCATGGCCTCGACACAGGCCACAATGTGATTGAAGCCCTTCTCGGTCAGTAAACCTCGATTGGGGTGGGGTGGGGCCGTTCTGAGTTCGCCATGGAAGAAGTTGGGCACGTCCACCGGCATTTGACTATGAAATGCAATGCCTTGCTTGATGATGCTGAACCCTTCCGGCGCGGCCTTCTGTTTGGCTACATTGTCGGCGTAATCCTGCGGCGTCTGGCCGGTCATGGGAAAGCGAATGCCGCCGTTGTAAACACGAACTTGATCGCGCACCTTGCCGCCCAGTAGCTTGTAAACGGGAATGCCAGCGGCCTTGCCGGCAATGTCCCACAGTGCCATCTCGATCGCGCTGACGGCACTGCCCCACGGCTTAAACGACCCCAGCCGGCGAATCTTCATCATCACCCGCTCGACATTGGTCGGATCCTCGCCCAGAATATAGTTTTTGTAGAACAGCACATGCGGCTTGAGATAGGGCTTGCTGTTCTCGGCCTGGCCCAGTCCATCGATGCCTTCGTCAGTGATGATGCGCACGACCGGGTTCTGGCCGATCACGGCGCATCGCAGATCAATGATTTTCATGGTGGGCCGATTGTGGATGAGGAGGGCGATTTTGGTTAGTGGCGAAGAAAATAACGGGCGGCTGGCTGTTGGCGGCTAGCTGCCAATAGCCAGCCGCTCTTCTAATACTTCCTCACCACGCTGCGATAGCTCAACGGCTGGCGGGTCTGGAAAATCTGGGTCTCTTCGCGCACGCGCTTGCTGTCGTCCAGATTTAATTTAGCGATGATGTAGCCTTCGGTGGTCTCGTCCAGATCGACAATGACCTGTCCGCGCGGCCCCACGATCATGCTCTCGCCCGAATAGGTGGTGGCCGGCTCCTCGCCGATGCGGTTGGCCGCGCACACAAAACAGGCATTCTCAGCGGCGCGGGCCGAAATAAAGGTGCGCCACTCATCGGCATATTTGTTGTCCCACGCCGCCGACACCAGGATCAGCTCGGCACCGTCCAGACACAGGCTGCGTGTGCCTTCGGGGTAGGCCACATCCCAGCCAATTTGCAGGCCGACGATGCCCAGCGGCGTTTCAATGGGCTCCAGGCGAAAGCCAGGCCGGAACAGCATTTGTTCTTCGCCGCGCAGATGAATCTTGCGATAGTTCATCATCACATCGCCTTCGGGGCCGACCAGCACGGCCGAGTTGAAATAGATGCTCTCGACGCGTTCTTTGCTGGGCATGCCAAACACGATGTGCACGCCGGTTTCCTGGGCGCGTTGGGCCAGCACATTGGCATTGGGGCCAGGCACGCGCTGGGTCAGTTGGGTGAACTTCACCCCACACTCAGAGCCAGTGGTGGCAAGCTCGGGGAATACGATGATGTCGACTTTTTGGGCGCTGGTAATTTTGCGCACAAAGTCGGACATTTTGGCCAGATTGGGGTCAGTTTCGCCCAGCGACGTGTTCATCTGCACGACGGCGACGGTGAGTTCTCTCATGCTGTTCTCCTCAGTGTAATCCCGCGTAGTTGTGGCCGATGCCGGTACGCAGCGGGGCAGTCATAGCTATTCGGATAGGCTCTATTCGGATAGGCGAATTCTATCATAGGGTAGAACAAGTGTGCTATGCCGGAATTGCTTTCGTTGGGTAAAAAGAAAGGAGGAGAGCGGCGGGGCGTTTGGTGCATCCGGGCCAAAACACACCCCACACCACCCTTATTTTTTACCCAACCAAACCCATAAGCCAAAAAAAAAATTTTAGAACCCAATATAAAAAAAACCGAAACCCAAAAAAACAAAACC
>JBBQST010000025.1:0-19881 GCA_038213625.1 Thermoflexales bacterium | reverse complement strand
AGGGGTCGGGGGTCTCCGAAGCGGAACTCGCATCAATTCGCAATTCTTAGGAGAACTATGGCTCGATCAAACAAAAAATCCTCAAAAGCCTCACTGGCCAAATCCGCGGCCAAGCCGGTGGAACCGATTCGCGTCGAAGACAACGTGAACACCAGCTCGCGGCCGAGCGACCTGCGCATCACCGATGTGCGCACCTGCACTGTGGCCTGGAACGGCTGGCGCTTCCCGCTGGTGAAGATTTACACCAATCAGGGTCTGGTCGGCCTCGGCGAGGTGCGCGACGGCGCGAACAAGTTTTACGCGCTCATGCTCAAGCGGCTGCTGGTGGGCGAGAACCCGTGCAACGTCGACAAGCTGTTTCGCAAGATCAAACAGTTCGGCGGCCATGCCCGTCAGGGTGGCGGCGTATGCGGCATCGAGATGGCGTTGATGGACCTGGCTGGCAAGGCCTACAACGTGCCGTGCTACATGCTGGCCGGCGGCAAATATCGCGATGCAGTGCGCATGTATTGCGACACGCCCAACGAGGCCGACGGCGTGAAGATGGGCAAGAAGATCAAGGAGCGCATCAAGAAGGGCTTCACCTTCATCAAGATGGATGTGGGCATCCAGTCGATCATCGGCGTGAAGGGCGCGCTGACATGGCCGGCCGGGCATCTGGATGTGAAGGACGGCACGCCGTTGGAGCGCATGCTCAACATCAACACAGTGCAGCATCCCTTCACCCATGTGCGGCTGACCGAGAAGGGCATTCGGCTGATCTGCGAATACGTCGAGGCCGTGCGCGAGACGGTGGGCTATGAGGTGCCGATTGCGGCCGACCACTTCGGCCACATTGGCGTGGACGAGTGCGTGCGGCTGGGGAAGGCCCTGGAGCCGTATAACCTGGCCTGGCTGGAGGATCTAGTGCCGTGGCAGATGACCGACCAGTGGCGGCAGTTGGAGCGCGACCTGCTCACGCCGGTCTGCACGGGTGAAGACATCTACCTGAAAGAGGGTTTCATGCCATTGCTGGACGCCGGCGCGGTGAATATCATCCACCCGGATATTGCGACGAGCGGCGGCATTCTGGAGACCAAGAAGATTGGCGATCTGGCCCAGGAGCGCGGCATCAGCATGGCCATCCACATGGCCGGCACGCCGGTGAGCACCATGGCGGCCGTGCACTGCGCAGCCGCGACCGAGAACTTCATCGCCCTGGAGCACCACTTTAGCGAGATCCCGTATTGGAGCGATCTGGTCAAGGGCGCGGTGCCAAATCCCATCATCCAGGACGGCTACATTGCTGTGCCGGAAGCGCCGGGGCTTGGCATTGAACTGAATGATGACGTTGTTCAGGAACACCTGGACCCGGCCGACCCTGACTACTTTGGACCCAGCACGTATTGGGATACGCATCGGTCTTGGGACCGACTTTGGTCATAAAGTTTGTAACTCTATCGCGTATTTGGCCTTTCTATTGCGACTGCTGTATAACATTTCAGTCAAAAGACCGAACCAGAAACCCATAGACAGACCGTTTCTCTTCCGAACAAGTGGCCGGATGATGCACAGTGTTGATCCATTGAGTTGCAGGCAATTGATTTGCGTGCGTCATAAACCTAACACAAGAGAAACGACATGAAAGTTGCCATTTATTTCACCACCGGCGAGCCGGACGTTGCAGTCGTGCGTGGTCTGGCTCAGGCCGGCTGCAAATGGCAGGTGAGCCACAACATCGGCGATGCGGTGAGCCGGCTTCTGCAATTGGGCATCAAAATGCGGTCGATGAAACCGCTGCGCAAACGGCAGGTGTTTGACCTGACTGCGCCGGTTTTGGTGGCCCATGTGCAGTCCGGCGCACTGGCGTTGCTGGACATGCTGCACACGCAAAAGCTCGAAATGCCACTGACCCTTCTGGTGGACTCTGAAGGCCAGGATATTCAGGTGGCCTTGCGAGCGCTGCATTTTGGGGTGCAGGATTACCTGCTGCCTGAGGACGATTTTGAGAAGCGCCAGTCGCGGACGCGGCTGATGCTGGAGCGCTGCGTCCAGCCCACGCGGCCGGCCTTCGCGCCTAAAAATTCGTACGTCTATCTGCCGCGTTCGCCCTCGCGCATCGCCATGGATCAACTGCGCTGGGACCCGCTGTCCCACACCATTCACATCGGCGATGATGACATGCTGCGGCTCAGCCCCATGGAAGGCCGCACGTTCGATCTGCTCTACAACCAGCGCGGCCAGACCGTGTCCATTGAAGAGCTGATCGACCGCACACTGTCCGACAAGGCGATGGATGCGACCAAAAACATTCAGCTCCTGCGCACCCACTTGGCCCGGCTGCGGCGCCGCTTGTCCGACAACCCCCAGTTCGGCTACCGCATCGAGAACATGCGCGGCTCGGGGTATCAGCTGATTTAGGCCTCTTTGAAACTCCACATCTTTGCGTGAGATGTCCTCGTGTGCATAAACCGACTTTGGCAAAGTCGGTTTTTTGTTTTTCCCTGACCCCAGTGTTTAGAATGGTTTTGTGTCGATCTATCTTGGGCGTAGGCCTGAATTATTTGAGCGAATGGAGGGTTAGAGACTATGAGTCGATATCAAATCCGAGAAGCATTGGTGTCGTTGGGCGATGACTTCGATATTAAGGACGGCAACGGCCAGCCGGTCTATCACGTCGACGGAAAAATTTTCACGATCCGCAACAGCGCCAACATTACAGACATGGCCGGCACCGAGGTGGCCTCGCTGCATCGCAAGCTGGTCGCGATTCGTCCCACCTTTGTCATCGGGCGCCCCGGCCAGAAGGATGTGCGCATCCGCAAAGACCTGATCAATATCATCGGCGACCATTTTGTGATCGAGCGCGAGGATGCCGAGGGCGGCCAGTTGGATGTGCGCGGCGACATCCTCCATCACAGCTATCGCATCGAGGACAAAAAGGGGACGGTGGCCGAGGTGTCCAAGGCCTGGATTTCTCTGACCCATACCTATGGCGTCGAGATCGAATCTGGGCAGGACGATTTGCTGATTCTGGCCGCCGTGGTCGCGGTCGATGTCATCTACCACCGTGAGAACGAACAGGCTGCCGCAGCGCGCCAGGCCGACGACGACGCAGACAGCGCGGCCTGACGCAGGCTATGGACTCAAAAGCGATATTCTGGCGTGGCCCAGGCGAGCCAGTCTTGTTTGAGGTAGGCCTGCCACAGGGCCATATCGAACGGCGCGTCGGGACACATGGCCGCGCGCCACATCAGCAGCGGGATCACCTGAATTGCGCTGGTTTCAAATTCCTTCACCACGGCATGGCCGATGGGGCCGCAGCGCGCCGCGAAATTTTGTGCTTCAAATGCCTTAAATAAAGGGGTCTGGTCGTAGTCGACCTGACGAAAGGTCGGCTGCCAGGCATCGTCAACGGCATCCAACAGCATGTATTGCGCGGCGCGTGAGCCCGATAGCGGCACGCCCACAGTGCCCGGATTCAGCACCTGCCATGGGTCTACGATGTGGTTCATGGCTAGATGGGTGTGGCCGGCAATGACCACAGGCTCGGCAATGCCGGTCAAAAGTGGTGTGTTGATGGCCGCATCGTGCGCGGCATAAATGCCTTTCCACGGGTTGTTCGAGGCACCGTGCACGACCCGAATTGGTGGCCCATCTGGAAATCGCAGGCTCAATTCATCCGGCCACATGGCGATGCGCGCATGATGATCGCTGAGTTGTTCGTGTAGCCAGGCCAGCAGCGGCCACTGTGCCCGGTCCAGCCACGCGGCCGGCTCGCGCGGCGTGTTGTAGTCGAGCAAATAATATTCGTTGTTGCCGCGAATCACGGCCCAGCCTTCGCGCCGCACAATCTCGACGCACTCGCCCGAGAACGGCCCCCAATTCACCACATCACCGGCCACGACCACGGCATCGGGCCGAAACGCAATCATGTCGGCCATCACGGCTTCCAGCGCGGGCAGATTGCCGTGAATGTCCGAGAGAACAGCAAGACGTGTCATGCGAGACAGAGTACCGGGATGCGGCTGATTGGCCCTACGCGTTCCAGACGCTAGCTCACCAATTTGTAGCCGCGGCCGCGCAGGGTGATGAGGTATTTGGGCTCATCGGCACCGGGTTCCACCTTGCTGCGCAGCCGGCTCACCAGCTTTTCGATGCGCGCGTCATCCACGCTGTCCAGATAGTTCTCGCCCCACACATGGGTGACGATGGTGTATTTGTCGACGATTTTGTTGAGCCGGCCATACAGCAGTAGCAATAATTTGTATTCCAGCTCTGTTAATGGCTCCACCGCTTTGCCGTCGATCATGACTTCGCCGGCATCGACATCGACCCGGATGCCCCGCTGCGGGTTGGGGTGAGCGCTGGCCTGGCGCTTGACGAATGCGCGCAGTAGCTCGCCCATGTGCTGGGACGTGGCCGGCTCATCCACAGTTTGAATCGCTAACCCCTTTTTGCCATTGCTTGCATTCTTTTGAAGCGCAGCCAGAGGAGGTACAAGCCGTTTGGTTCGCAATTGGGCCAACGCGGCCGCGTGCGTGTCATCGCGGCCTGTTTCATCTGCAAACAATGCAGCCAGTGCCGCTTGCTCGGCCGGGCTCAGTTGAGCCCATATTTTGGCGCATTCCGTGCGCACCGAAGCGTCGTTCTCCAACGTCTGAGCCATCAGGCTCAACACCTGTTTGCGATCTTGTGTCGTGGAGTTGCCGGCGATGCGGCGCCAGATTGCGGTGACGGCGCTGAGTAATGCCGCGTGGCCGCCGGCCTGCTCGACGATGAAATCAATTTCCTGCTCGTGCAATTTGTCCGCGTCGTTGCGCGCGGCATCGGTCACCACTCTGCGCGAGTCGGCCAGGCTCAGCAAGCCCACCCACTGCACCCGGTCGGCAAACAGCTCGATGAACTCACTGGCTTCCTGATCGTTGCGGATATCGGACAGCAACCGTTCGGTCGCGGCCACGTACGTAATCGACTGGCCAAACTTGTCTTTAATGGCACGTAAATTGAGGAAAGTGCGGCCGGCTAGTTTTTCAAATGGATCATCGAACTCGTCGAAGCCCAGCGTCAGGCTATGGCCGGGTTGCTCGCACATTAGGCGGATCGCATCATCGAAGGCCAGCGGACTGCGAATGGGCGCGGTCGGCTGAACGACCTGTTGATACAGCCCGGCCAATTGCTCGATCAACTTTTCATGCGCCGCGCTATCCTGCGTCGATGCGGCCGGTTTGTGCCGTAGCGTGCTGATGAGGCTGCGCAAAATGATCTCGTGAAAGGCTTGCTCACTGCGCTCGGGCATCAAATTGCAATCGACATAGACAAAGGTCCAGCCCTCGTGGCAATTGAACAATTTGCGAACGGCAGGATGGCTCAACTCGCGCAGCACGGTTGATTTGCCCATGTTGCTGAGGCCGACGATGGAGGCACAGTCTCCGGTGTTGACGCACTCCATCACGAAGCGCAGTTCTTGTTCTCGAATCATGGGAAAGTTCTTAGTGGTTAGTTTTTAGTGGTTAGTTGTCTGAAATGAAGGGTTTGCGGAATGCATTCCCACTAACAACTAATGACTAATGACTAACAACCTCCTTACTATTGTATTCCCCGTAAAATGCAGCGCATGCCCTTATACGTCACAGTTCTTGCCGTTGCCGTGCCCACTTTCATCTATTCGTGGCTGGTGCGCCGGATCGATCGGTTTGAGAAGGAGCCGACCAAATATTTGATTGCGGCCTTTCTATGGGGCGCGATTCCCGCCGTTGTTCTCGGCCTCGTTATTGAATTGATTATCGGCGTGCCCATCGAAGCGATTCTCGGCAGCAGCGTGGCCAGCGAGTTTGCCCAAACCGCCGTGGTCGCGCCCATTGTGGAAGAGGTGGTCAAGGGGTTGGCCGTCGCCGCGGTCTTTTTTCTACGTCGCCGCGAGTTTGATGGCTGGGTCGATGGTGTGGTGTACGGCTCCACTGTCGGCTTTGGCTTCGCCTTTGTCGAAAATATTTTCTACATTCTGGACACCAGCACGCCTGGCGAATGGCTCACTTTGTTTGTGTTGCGCGTGATCGTGTTCGGCTTTATGCATGGCTTCTGGACCTCGCTCACCGGCATTGGTTTTGGAGTGGCGCGCCATTCCACCCGCCCGCGCACCCGGTTCTTTGCGCCCATTTTGGGCCTGCTGGCGGCCATTGCCGGCCACATGATCCACAACGGCTCACTGGTCTTAACCGAGGCCACCACCGGCGCAACGTTGTGTGTCGCCCTCGTCAACTATGCCGTGTTGCTCGCGCTCATGGTCGGCCTGGGCATTCTGGCCGCCCGCAATGACACCAACATGCTAAAGACGTATTTGATTGATGAAGTGCCCGACACCATTTCGGCCGCCGACTATGCCGCGCTCAGCAACCCCCAAAAGAACGCCCAGGCCCACTTCCTCATTGCCCCCCAGCGACGGCGCGCCTTCATTCAGCTCGCCGCCAAATTGGCCCAACGCAAGCGCCAGCTTATCAAACTAGGCTACGAAGGCAGGATGCATGACGAGATTGAGCTGCTGCGAGGGCAGTTGAGGCAGTTTCGGGGGGAAGTAGCGAGTAGTCAGTAGTCAGATTGTAGAGTGCCAGTGTTTCTTTACTGACTACTGACTACTGACTACTCGCTACTGACGACTCTTCTCACCTCTTCCCGATCGTCCCACGGCACCTCGGTCGTGCCAAAACACATGCTTTGTTCGTGGCCTTTGCCGCACACGGCCACCGTATCGCCCGCCCGCGCCAGTGAACACGCCAGCCGGATCGCCTCGCCGCGGTCGGCCACGCGTGTGATTTTGGCCTCTGAGCCGATGGCTCGTGCGCCGGCCTCCACTTCATCCATGATCGCGTCCAGCGACTCGCGACGGGGATCCTCGGCCGTCAGCACCACCACGTCGGCCTGCTCTGCCGCAATGCGGCCCATGAGCGGGCGCTTCTGGGCATCCCGCTCGCCCGCGCACCCAAACACCACGATCAACCGGCCGGATGTGATCGTTCTGAGTGTGCGCAGGCAGTTGTCCAGCGAGTTCGGCGTGTGCGCAAAATCCACCACGGCCAGGTAATCCTGACCCGCATCAATGCGCTCCATGCGGCCGGGAATGCCCTGCAGCGCCGCGATGCCGTCCTGTATGGCGTGCGCGGGGATGTCGAGCAGGATGGCCGTGCTGATCGCGGCCAGAATGTTCGAGACGTTGAAATCGCCAATCAGGGCGGTGTGGATGTCCAGTTCGCCGATGGGGGTGGCCACGCGCAGTTGCATGGCAGCGGGTCGATGTTCCACCTGCGTTGCCACCACCCAGCCGTCGGCGCTTTGGTTCGCATTGGGAGCCATATCGGGCTGGCGGGTGTAGATCACGCGCTTCTCGACCGACATTTGCCACAGATAGAAAAACGAAAATGGATCATCGGCATTGAGCACATGCTGGCGCGCCATGCTGAACAGTTGGCCTTTGGCTGAACGATAGGCCTCCTGTGTGCCGTGCAAATCCAGGTGGTCCTGGGTGATATTGGTGATGGCGGCGATGGCAAATGCGGTGCCGTCGACGCGGTGCTGGGCCAGGGCATGCGAGGTGATCTCCAGCACGCTGTGGGTCATGCCGGCATCGCGCATCTGAGCGAGGTAACCCTGGAACTCATCGGCATCGGGGGTGGTGGTATGCAGGCCCGTCTCCAGCACCTGCGTGCCAATCACGGCATTGACCGTGCTAATCATGCCCGCCTTCAAATCAGCGGCCTTCAAAATGTTGAAGATGAGATTGGCGGTGGTGGTCTTGCCATCGGTGCCGGTCACGCCGATCGTGGTCATGTGGCGCGAGGGAAAGTCGTGCCAGGCCGCGCACAGCCACCCAAACGCGGCCCGCCCATCGCGCACCCGAATGGTGGGCGTCGATTCCGGCCACGCTGGCCCCTGCTCGGTTTCGCACACAACAGCGGCTGCGCCGCGCCGGATGGCATCGGCGATATAGCGATGCCCGTCTGCCTCGACGCCGCGGTAGGCCACAAACAGATTGCCCGGCTGCACCTGGCGCGAATCATCGGTGACCCCGGTAATCGTGAGCGTAGCCGCTTGAGCCGCCGACAAGCGCGTGGTGAAATTAGGCAATATGGTTAGCAATTGCTGTAAAACTTTCAACATATCAGGACATATTCTCGGTGTAAAAATCTCAGATTGTGCTCATCTGCTTCATGCTACAATATCCTCATTGCTAAAGCAGCAGTTACACAGAAGTTGGCCTTAGCAATCTAAATACGCCATCTAATATTACGGAGGTGATGTCCACTATGAGTAGTCCGAAACATAGCGCTGTGGCTTCACCTCTGGCTATCGCTCTCTAATCAAGAGCAATACCAGAACCGCCACAGCGCGCGAAACGGCCAGCCTAAACAGTTGGCCGTTTCGTTTTTTCCAGACTGTTTTCATCACACAGATGCGAAGCAGATATCAAGGTCACAAAATTTTCAAACTAATGTTTGTCTTTGCGTCTTGGTGCCTGCTTCGCGGCTGTATGGTGAAAATCCCCGAGCGATTTAGACTTTCTTTTTCAGCAATGTCGCCCGCGCGGCCCCGGCTGCGCCCCGCAGCACGGTTACATCCTTGAAGCGCGGTCGCAACGGCAGCTCCAGAAAATCCGGCAACAGCGTGTTCAGGCGATCAACATCGGCCTTGTCAAATTTCTTGGGACTATAGGCCATGGCCTCGACAATTTGCGCCAGCGGCAACGCCCAGGCCATCTCGGCGCGCAACTCCTCAGCCTTGCTGAAGTAGGTGCGTTTGTCCCACGCCTTGGCACTTTGCTCGGTGTCGTCGTGCACGCGCCGCAAGTTCACCGCAATCACCGCGCACATGTCCTTGCACAATTCGTTGTCCTTTAGTTGTTCCGGCAGATGGATGCGGACAAGCTCAGTCACCATCGCCAAATCCTGGGTTCTTTCTTTTACACTCATGGCTACCCCAAAAGTTTAGCACGGATGTTCTGCGGCGTTGGGGCAGACTTAGTCGTTTTTTCAGGTCACGCCAGACGAAATTAGGCAGATTTTGGACAGAATAAACAAAATTAACAGAATCAGACCCACTGAAATCAGTGTATTTTGTTCATTTTGTCATTCTGTCCAAAATCCGAAAGTCTTAACGGCTAAAGAAGCTCAGGAATTCAAAGTTCGCGCATAGACATCGAGCAACTGCTCAGCGGCGCGCTCCCAGGTGAACTGGCGTGCGCGGGCGAGGCCAGCGGCAATGGCCTGGGTTCGCCAGACCTCATCGTGAAGAGCCTGATCCAGCGCGGCTGCCAGTGCATCCACATCGTGCGGGTTGATGAGGAGGCCGACCTCGCCGGCCACTTCGGGCAGCGACGACACATTTGAGGTGACCACGGGCACGCCGCTGGCCATCGCTTCCAGCAGCGGCAACCCAAACCCTTCGTAGAGTGAGGGAAACGCGAACACCGATGCGGCGCGATAGAGCGCGGGCAAATCAGCATCGTCGGCATAACCGATGAACTTGACTCGCTCACTCAGGCCCAGCCGCTGCACCTCGTCGGCCACATTGTCATAGAGCCAGCCTTTGCCGCCGCTGATCACGAGGTTGGCTTTTTGACCTGAGTGGGATGTTAATTTTGCAAACGCGCGCACCAGGCCCAGATGATTCTTGCGCGGCTGCATGGTGCCAACGGCCAGCACATACGGCGCATCCCCCAATTGGTATCTGGCACGTATACGCGCCGACTCATCGGGAGAATCAGCGGCCACATGAAAACGAGCGTGCACGCCGCTGTGAATGGTGCTAATTTTGTCCGGGGCGATGCCATACAGGTCAGTGAGATCTCGCGCAGTGGCATGTGAGTCGGCCACGATGTGGCTGGCCCGGCGGGCTGAGGCCGGCACCACCTTCCTCAAAAAGCTCAATAAGCTGGGCACGGCCGAGCCAGGGTCGCGCTCAAAGCTCAGGTCGTGCACGGTGAGCACGGTCGGGGTGTGGGGGAGCATCGGCGGCAGCACAAAATCCGTGGCGTGGTAGAGGTCGCACGGGCCGGCAAACCATTGCACCGGCAGTGGCAGATTGGCCTTGAACCACACGCGGTGAAACCAGCGGTCGGAGAGGGGTGACCCTTGAACCGACACGGCTGCCGATTCCATTTGGCGCGCCTCAGCCGCATCCCCCATCACAAACAATTTGAACTGATGGGGCGAAGCCTGTGCAAGCACGGCCCGGGTCAGCTCGCGGGTCAAGCGCCCAATACCGGCGCGTTGGTGCACAGCCGGGGTGTAATCGAGGGTGATGCGAGCCAAGGTGAAAGACGATTTGCCACTAACAAACCGGTTTAGTCGTTTGCTGTAGCAAGCTGATTAAGCCGTCATTCCCGCGAAGGCGGGAATCCAGTCCCCGCTCTACCGTCGCGGCATAGGCACATCTGGATTCCCGCCTTCGCGGGAATGACGATCTATGTAAGGACTTTTCTCAAACAAAATATTAGAGCGCGCTGTCGATGGGCTCATCTTCGGCCACAGCCACTGGCACGGTAGCCACCGCCGGCTTGGTTTGCCACTTCACATCTTTGAACGTGACCAGCCGGTTCACCACGAAGTTCCAGAACATCACGACCACGGCCGCAATCATTTTGGTGACGTTGAGGCCGATGCCCTGGTGATGTTGAGCCACAAACGCAATCGGCATAACCAGCATGAGCGACGTGATCGGGGTCTGAAACAATAGAAAGATAATTACGTTGATCAGCAGGCCGGCCGCATTCACGGCCAGAAAGATGGGCAGTTGCTTGCGCTTGCGCTGGCTGCGCGATTCGGGGTAGACCCACAGGCGGTTCCACACAAAGTTATTGATGGCCGCGACGATGAAAGCCAAAGCCACCGCCACCGGCACTTCCATGCCAAAGGTGCGCTCGAAAATGTTCAGCAACACGATGTCAATAGCCAGGCCGCTGAAGCCCACCAGGGCAAATTTGGCAAACCGCTTGACTTCGGGCTTGTTACGGCGAGCGACGCCGTAGAGTTTGGTATTCTTCATTGCCCTGAGAGAGTATTGCATGATGAGTCTTTTAAGTTGCCAATGGCTGGCTGTTGGCTGCTAGCGACTAGCAGCCAACAGCCAGCCACTAACTTATATACCGCTCGAACCATGCCACCATGCGTTTGATGCGTTCCACCCGGTGCCGCGGCTCACCCGCACGCGAGAGTTCGTGGCCTTCACGCGGCCATCGAATCATCTCCACCGTCTTGTTCAGCAATCGCATGGCCGCAAACAGTTGCTCTGCCTGCTCAATCGGCACCCGGTAATCCTGTTCGCTATGCTCGATCAATAGCGGTGTTTGAATGTCTGGCACATGGGCAATCGGCGATTGATCCCACAGCGCTTTAACATCTTCCCAGGGTGTATAACCGCTCTCAAAATCGTTGAACAACGGGATGTCCGTCGTGCCACGCATCGAGATGAGGTTATAGACGCCGCGTTGAGCGCACGCAGCGCTAAAGCGATGGTCGTGTGCGATGATCCAAGCTGCAAGGTAGCCGGCATAACTACCACCCGTCAGCGCCATCCGGCTCTCATCCACATAACCGCGCTGCACCACAGCTTCAACACCACTCAGGACGTCGCGTGTCGGCCCCGGCCCCCAATCCTTCCAGTTGGCGGCCAAAAATGCTTCGCCATAGCCGTCCGAGCCACGGGGATTGCAAAAGAACACCACATAGCCGGCGTGAGCAAAACTTTGAAACTCGTGCCAGGCGCTGCGAAAACTCGGCGTCCACATCACATGCGGCCCACCGTGCATTTGTAACAGCAGCGGGAATTTGCGGCCAGCCGCCACGCCCTCCTCAAAGTGAGGCGGTTTCAAAATCCAGCCCTGAATCTCAAACTCGTCCGACTGGAACTTGACCTCTTCGATCTCGCCGGCCTCGTGCTCCTCCAGAAACTTGCGGTTCGGCTTGTAGAAGCAACGAATAGCGCCGTCTACTTCGCGCACATACAACGCGCTGGGGTCGCTCGGCGTGCTGGCCACAAAGACAATCCGGCCGTCGGCATCAATATCAAACGACTGCACATCATGGGTCAGTGAGGTGAGCTGCTCGGCCTGCAAGGGCGTGGCCGGATCGACCAGCACAATGCCCAACGGCACCTTGATCCGCCACAACTGCACGTTGCCATCTTTGAGCGCGGTGAAATACAGCGTCTGTGAATCGCGGCTCCACTTGAAATTATCGACACTGCGATCGAGCGCGGCCGTGAGTTCGAGGGATTCGCCCACGCCATCGGCCGGCAGCAGCGTCAGGGTCTGGTTGCGGTGGCCGGGCTTGTCTTCGTTGAAGCGCTCGTAGGCAATCCATCGGCCATCTGGCGAAACGCGCGGCGAGTAGCACGAATGGCCGGCCTGGGTCAGCCGCTCAAAGGTGCGCGGCGGCTTTTGATCCGCCGTGTCATCACCAGCGGCCAGTGGAATCCGCACCAGATCCTGGAACATATACCAGCGCGGCCCTTCCATCTCGCGGGTATAGGTGCTGATGAGAGCGCGGCCGTCATGGGTCCAGGCAGGTGTGACGAAGTTGTCTTCGCCGTCGGTGGCACGCACGGCCTTGTAATCCTTCTTGTCGTCGTCACCAAAACCACCCGGCACCTGAGTCACATAAATGTGAGCCCATTTGTTCTCCATGAAGCTGGTGCCGGTGCGATAGGGAAAGCGCTGAATGGTGCGCGGGTCGAAGCGCAGCTTGTCCTCGTAATCGCGCTTCTCCTTCTCCTGCTTCTTCTCAAAGGCCTTGTCGAAAATAGAGCTGGCACTGGCTGAACTGGCTTCATCGCTGGCCGGTTTCGCCGGCCCGGCCTCATCCTCTTTCTGGCGTTGGTCGGCGCGCAGGCTGGCGGTGAAGGCGATGCGCTGGCCGTCGGGCAACCACTCAAAGCTGCTGATGCCGCTGTCGTGGCTGGCCACACTGCGCGCTTCGCCGCCGCTCAGGTTCAGCACAAACACCTGCGGTTTGTCGCTACGGCCCGAAATAAAGCCGAGGCGCAACCCATCCGGCGAGAAGCGCGGCGAGCCATCCTTGGTGTGGCCGGTGAGTGGACCGGCCGGCAGGTCATGGGTCAGATCCTTGTGCCAGATCGTGTTGTGCGCGGTATTGCCCTGTGCGTCTACACTCTGGCGGACAAACACAACGCGTTGGCCGTCGGGCGACACGCGTACGTCATCCAGATAGACGAGATCGAGCAAAGATTCAGGCGTAATTGGTTTCATGAGCTAGAACCAGTGATGCAAAGCAACCCATGGCAACCCCACGATGAGCCGGTACAGCCGGAGCGGCAAATAACGGCAATCAATGGGTTTACAAACAGCATACCACTGTCACGGCCTCGCCCAAAAGCACCTGCATCTGCTCAACTGCACGCGTCAAAAGCAAGGTCATGCGCAGTGCATGAAACCTGACTGAACTTCACTGGTCGGCCGATGACGCAGGGGATATCTCAAGTGAATCCGCCTGCAAAGTCTTCATCCGGCCACTTCAAGCCGGTCTCTTGGTATAGTTTCCCTTGTAAGCCAGATCCTGGCTTACACAGCCTCCAACGCTGACGAGTAGACAATCATCGAACCAAAGTGCCTCGCTTGCACCACCCGGCCACACGTGAAGAACAACGCGTGAAACACACAAATTGTTTTTATTGCGTCAGTTGCGCGAGCGATCAACGGCAAGACGACGAGCATAATTTTTGCCGGGCATAGTTCGCATCAATCGATACAACACGATACAACGCGGCCTTAATGCCCGTTGCGTACAGTCCATTCGCGCTGCCGATCCAGCGTTTCATTTTTCGCTAGTACACGATCACACACGATCACACCATCATTTGATGAGGACATTCCAGCCATGAACGTCGCGATGCTCCATTACGCCAGTCCACCCGTCGTGGGCGGCGTCGAATCCACCCTTGCCTATCACGCGCGCGGGTTGCGTAAGCTGGGCCACACCGTCCGCGTCATCAGCGGCGACGGCGCGCCCTTCGGCCCGGATATCGACGTGCACATCAACTCGCTGTTCGGCTCGCGCGATCCCCACATTCTGGCCGCCAAAAAAGCGCTGGATGCGGGTCAGGTGCCCGCCGAGTTCAACATCCTCAAGGCCGAGATTGCCGCAGATTTGCGCGCCGCGCTGGAGGGCTTTGATGTGTGCATCACCCACAACGTGCACACACTCAACAAGAATCTGCCCCTGACGGCGGCGCTGGCCGAGATCACCCGGGGTGAGAATCCGGTGGTCAAGCGCAGCCTGGCCTGGTGTCACGATCTGGCCTGGGCCAACGAGCAATATCTGCCCGAGCTGCATCCCGGCGCGCCGTGGAACCTGCTCAAGCAAGTCTGGCCCAACACGCACTATGTCACGGTGTCCGAGCCGCGCCGGCACGAGCTGGCTCGCCTGCTCAAACTGGCCCCCGACAAAATCACAGTGGTGATGCCCGGCGTCGATCTGCAGCGGCAACTTTTTCTCACCGACACCACCCAACGGCTGGCACAGTCTTTGCGGCTGATGGAGGCCGATGGGTTGCTGCTGGTGCCGGCCCGCCTCACCCGCCGCAAAAACATCGAGCTGGGGCTGCGCGTATTGGCCGAATTGCGCATGCAGTCGGGCAAGGACTTCCGGCTGATTGTGACGGGGCCGCCGGGGCCGCACAATCCCAATAATCCAGGGTATCTGGGTGAGCTGCTGGAACTGCGCCGCACGCTGGGCCTGGAACACTCAGCCCACTTTCTGTATGAGCAAGACGCGGCCGAGGGCAATGTCGCAGGAACCGCCAGTCAGCCTCTGGTGCCCGACGACGACACGATGGCGAATCTATATTCGCTGGCCGATGCGCTGTTCTTCCCCAGCACCCAGGAAGGGTTTGGCATCCCCGTGCTGGAGGCGGCCCTGGCTTACCTGCCCGTGTTCTGTGCCGACATTCCACCCCTGCGCGCCACAGCCGGCGATCTGGCCAATTACTTCGATCCCTTGCACGAGCCGGCCTCGAACATTGCCGCACGCATGCTGGCCATGTTGGGCCAGTTAGCCACCTTTGCCCTGCGGGTGCGGGTTCGCCAGCACTTTCGCTGGGATGCCATCATCGAGCATACGTTGGTGCCGCTATTACAAGCCTGAGTCTGTCTCTTCACACTCATATGATTACCAACGCAACCAAACCAACCAAAACGCCGGACGCCAATCGCGATTCCATGGATCACATCCTGGTGGTGTTGACCGATACAACCCACCTGGAAAGCTGGGTCAATCTGGCGGCGCAACTGGCCCGCGGCCCGGCCATGATTCATCTGTGCGCCCTGGTCGATGTGCCCACCGGCATCTCCCCCAGCGAATATGCGCTGCAAGCCCGCCAAAAACGCGATGCGCTGGATGTGCTGGCGCGCGCGCGCGTTGATGTCCACGACACCACCTCGGTCATGGTGGACTACCAACCCATGGCGCGCGCCCTTGGCGATGTGATGCCGAGTCTGGACGGCACGGTCGATCTGCTGCTGGTGCAGTGGGCCGGCCCGGCCGACGCCACTGGCGGCATGACCACGCGCGAGCTGTTTAATGCCGTGGCCTGCGATGTGGTGTTGCTGACTCGCGAGCACTGGGAACACGGCCCAGTGCTCCTGTCCTTGCGCGGCGGCCCCAACCTGACGCTGAGCGTGCGGGTGGCCAAAGCCCTGGCCGGCGCATCACCCATCACGCTGTTCAATGCATCTCCGGCGGGCCGGGCACTTCCCAATTTGCAGCATCTACTGCGCGAGGAGCCCCAGATCACCCGCGCCGTCACGGCCATTGGCGACCCGGCCGAAGGGATTCTGCGCGAGGCTCGCTTTCACTCGGCCCTGGTGATGGGAGCCGGGCCAACCCAGCCACCCACGCTGGCCCCGCCGTCTGCAGCAACGGGTTCGACACCCGAAGCCAAGCCCCTCACCCAACGCATTCTGGAGCAGACCGAGTTCCCGCTTGTGCTGGTTCGCACCCGCACCCCCGAGCAGATCGCGTTTCACGCGCCGCTGTTTATTCCGCGTGCCAAGGAAGACTGGTCCACCCGCGTGGATCGCTGGTTCGCGCAGAACACCTATCACAACCACGAGTTCGAAGATGTCGGCGCGCTGCTGGCCATGAAAGCCAAACAGGGCCTCACGATCAGCCTGGGGTTGCCCGCCCTCAACGAGGCCGAGACCATCGACAAAGTCATCGCGACCTTGAAGCAGGCGTTGATGATCGATGCGCCGTTGCTGGACGAGATTGTGCTGATCGACAGCAACTCGACCGATGACACACCCAAAATTGCCGAGAAACACGGTGTGCCCGTGTTTCAACATCCGGATATTTTGCCGGAGATGGGCACCTTTCGCGGCAAGGGTGAGGCGCTGTGGAAGAGCCTGCACGCGCTCAAAGGCGACATTATCGTCTGGGTCGACACCGACATCGTGAACATCCACCCGCGCTTTGTGTATGGCCTGATCGGCCCGCTGCTCAAAACGCCGCAGGTGCAATATGTGAAGGGCTACTACCAGCGGCCCATCAAAATCGGCGGGGAATTGCAGGCATTTGGCGGCGGCCGCGTCACCGAGTTGGTGGCCCGGCCGTTGCTCAACCTGTTCTACCCCGAGCTGTCCGGCGTCATCCAGCCCCTGTCGGGCGAGTATGCCGGCCGGCGCACGGCCCTGGAGCAAGTACCCTTTTTCAGCGGCTATGGCGTGGAGACCGGCATGTTGATCGACCTGCACGAAAAGTTCGGCCTCGACGCCATCGCCCAGACCGATCTGGATGTGCGCATCCATCGCAACCAGGAACTCAGCAGCCTCAGCCGGATGGCCTTTGCCATCATGCAGGTGTTTATCGCCCGCATGGAAGGCCGCTTCGACACCCAATTATTAGACAAAGCCAACCGCACCATGAAGATGATCGTGCAGGAGCCGGAGCGGCTGGCATTGCAACTCACCGACATTGCCGATAACGAACGGCCGCCGATGATCATGGTCGATGCCTATCGCCAGGCGCGGGGAATAAACTGACGCAAATTGCGATTCGTAAAAGATTGCAAGTTGCTTTAACAAGTATGCCTATCACCACTGTGCATCTGATTCGCCACGGCCAGACCGACTGGAACGTGTCCGGCCGCTGGCAGGGCCAATTGCCCACCAGCCTGAATGAACACGGCCACACGCAAGCCCAACACCTGGCCGAATATGTCCGCGCATGGCCTCTCGCCAACCTCTACACCAGCGACCTGCCGCGCGCGCTGGAGACGGCTCAGGCGGTGGCCAAGCTCACCGGCGCGCCGCTCCACAGCGATGTGCGCTGGCGCGAGATCGGGTTGGGCGAGCTGGAAGGGCTGACGATTGAGCAGATCGAGCCGCAATACCCCGGCATGCTCAAGGACTATCACGACCAGTTCTTCGAGTTTGTGCCGCCCCACGGCGAGTCGCGACGGGCCGTGCAAACCCGCGCCCTCATCGCGCTGAACTCTGCCGTCGAGACGCACGCCGGCAGTACCTTCGCGGTGGTCTCGCACGGGGTCACCCTGCGGGTGGTGCTGATGGGTCTGCTGCCGGCCCAGGCCGAGCACCTGCGCTACGCCGAGATCGGCAACGCCTCCATCACCACCCTGCACCACGATGGTGCAACCTGGTCGCTGGATCAACTGTCCTACGTGGGTCATCTTGACGAGATTCCAGTCGTGCGCGGCGAAGCAGCGACCTGGTGAGTGAACGTCTGCAAGACCACATGGGCTCATTTTCTTGACATGTCGAAGAGACCCCCGACCCCTAAAGGGGAGTCGCTGAGTTGGTCAACGACACACCGTTAGGGGTGGGGGGTCTATTCGGCTTTGCCAACTTTCACATTTGCCATTTCACATTTCACCTTTCGCGCCGCTAAATCTAGAATCGGCCCTAAGGAGATTCATGGCAAAACTGAAAGTTGCAGTCATTGGTGTGGGTGGCATTTCGCGCACTCACATGCCCGGTTGGGAAGCATCGCAAGACGCCGAAGTCATCGCTGGTTCAGATATCAATCCGGTCGCGCTGGCCGAGTGGGGCGTGAAATACAACGTCCTCAAACTCGCAACGGATTTTGGTGAAATTCTGCGCGATCCCGAGATCGATATCGTGGATTTGTGCGTGCCAAACATGTATCACGCGCCGCTGGCCATCGCGGCCCTGAACGCGGGCAAGCACGTGCTGTGCGAGAAGCCGCTGGCCCCCACGCCCGACGACATTCGCAACATGATCGCGGCCCGTGACGCCAGCGGCAAGCTGTTGATGACGGCCCAGCACTTCCGCTTCGCCGGCACCTCACAAGCGATGAAGCGCGAGATCGACATGGGTGTGCTCGGCCAGGTCTACCACGCCCGCAGTTGGATGTTGCGGCGCAGTGGCATGATCCCGCTGCCATCGTTCACCAGCAAGAAGCACGCCGGCGGTGGCCCCGGCATCGACATCGGCACACACGTGCTCGACCTCACGTTGTGGCTCATGGGCCATCCCAAACCCGTGACGGTGAGCGGCACAGCCAAAACTGCATTCGGCCATCGCCCCGACATCTGGGCGCACTGGCGGCCCGATATGCCCATGCCGCAGGGCGACCAGTTCGATGTGGAGGACTTTGCCGCGGCATTTGTGCGCTTCGAGAACGGCGCCACGCTGATGCTGGAAGTCTCGTGGTTCATGCATCACGACAACTTGAGCGAGGACATGCAGATCTGGCTGTATGGCACCGAGGCCGGCGCGCACTGGCCCAAGTGCGAGTTTCTCAGCACCAACTACACCACCCGCCAGTTCTACAACATGGCGCTCAAAGCCACGGCCGACAAGATGGAGCCGCATGCGCTGGAGTGTGTGGAGTTTGCGCGCGCCGTGGCCGAGGGTCGGCCCTCGCCTGTGCCGCCGGAGCAAAGCCTGCAAGTCATCTCGATCCTCGACGGCATTTACCGAAGCCAACGCGAGGGCAAAGAAGTCGCGATTCAGATTTAGACGATGAATCGGAGACGACAGACGGCGGACGACTGGTGGCTAAGTGATCGCTGTCTCCGGCGCGACGACAGCCGTCGTCGGACGTCCGCCGTCTGTCGTCTTCTACCTCTTATAACCCTCGCTCAATCATCGTCATGGCCGCGCGCATATAGCCCAGCGCGTAGGCCATGCCGGCGTGCCAGCCGGCCGCGCAGGTCAAGCTGGGGGTGTGATCGGGAATGAGCACGCCCTGGTATTTATTTTTGTGCAGTGTGCGCAGCAGATCGATCATGTCCACATCACCGTCGTCCACGAACGTCTCCTCATAGACCGGCACCTGCCCCTTCACGTTGCGAAAGTGGATGTAGCCGATGCGGCCGGTGGCGCTGTAGTGATCGACCATGTCGTAGATGTCTTTGAAGCCGGTGCGCGCGCCCAGTGCGTCGCTCATCTCGGCCAGCGTACCGACGCAAAACTCCATGGCGTGGCTCCTGCTCGGCGAGACATCGAGCAGCTTTTGGTACAAGTCCCAGCGGTAGACCAGCCGGGCATGGCCGCGCAACGTGGGCAGCGGCGGGTCGTCGGGATGAGCGGCCAGTTGCACGCCGGCCTCCTCGGCCACCGGCATGATCTCGTTGATGAAGCGGGTGTAGCGATCCCAGATTTGTTCGGGCGTGACGGGTGGAATGAAGCCGTTTTTGCCGTCAGGATCGAACAGGGCCGTGTCGTAGACCATGTTCCACACCATGCCGTTCGGCACCGGTGTCTCTGCCGCATTGTGATAGCCCACCGACACCGCATCGCCGCGGGCAAACGAGCCGTTGTCGCGACCCCACACACCTGAAATACTGAAGTTGTAGCCAAAGATGGGAATGCCGGCGCGGCCCGCATCGCGAATGATCTGCTTGAGGTGGGCC
>JBBQST010000024.1:0-20116 GCA_038213625.1 Thermoflexales bacterium | reverse complement strand
TTAAGGGTTGGGGCTAAGATTTTGCCCCAAAAACCTTTGTATGTTTTTACATATGCGGAAAATGCTTCGCCCCTACGCCACGGTTCGCACTGGGTCTGCACTTCTGAATCTTGCTTACGCTTCGCGCTTCTCCAGCACAATCAAATGCGACAGCCCAAACGCGCGCAACGGCGAGGCTTCCAGGCCCTGCCAGAAGGTGCGCAACACACGGCCAGCCGAACCCAGCCGCGCCACAAAGTTGTCGAAGCCGCCGTAGATCTGGGTGTGTTGAACCACCTGCAATGCGGTGCCGGCGAAGATGCCGCGTATCTGGCCGCGGGTGTAGGCGCGCACATGCGGGGCCAGCTTATCGCGCAGGATTGTGGGCAGCCAATTAACAAACGGCTTGTTGCCAAACTTGTACTGGCCGCGCCAATAAATGCCGTGGGTCTCAAAAAAATATAACCGGTTCGGCACAAAGTTCACGCTACGACCACCCGGCCGCAGCACCCGCGCAATCTCGCGCGCGGCCTGCCGGTCATCCTGCACATGCTCCAACACTTCGTTGGTGAAGACCACATCGAATGCGCCATCGGCAAATGGCAGCCGCTCGCCCACCGCCGCCAGCATGCCGCTCACGCCGCGCCGGTTACCCTCGGCCAGTCGGTCAATCTCAACATCGAAGCCAAACGCGTGCGGCGTATAACGCCGAATCTCGCGCAAATAGGTGCCCAGGCCACAGCCAAATTCCAGCACGCTTTTGCCCGCCAATGGCGCGGCCGCATTCAACATTTGCAAGCGCCGTTCCTGGCCGGCCCGCCACACAAATGAGGGATTGCCGCGCGTGGCAGCCTTGTCACTTTCGGCTTCTAGAGGAGATGTAGTCGATGGGAGGTTCATAGGTATAGGCAGTTGGCGGCTAGCGGCTAGTAGCTGACAGCCAGCCGCTAGCCGCCATCCACCAGCCGCCAATCTTACGCCACCGGCAGATTCAACATCAACACATCCAGCGCCAGCCGCATATTCACGTTTTGCTGGATGAAGTGGGCCGTCTGTGTCAGCCGGCGCAGCAGTGCCGTGATCGTGGCAAGATGACTGGTTTGGGCGGTTGTGGTGATGAGGCTCAGGTAATCGGTGTTACGCAAGGGAGTGGTGCTTGGCCCAGATGCAGTGCCGGCGTGCATGGCCTGGACGACATCGCGCCAGAACAGCGCCCACTCCTCCAGGGTGGCTTGCACGGTGGGGCCGTCCTGCCTGGCCAGCTTCTCGGCAAACAACAAACGTTGCGTATAGTCAGCCGCCAGCATCGTTTGCAACTGGTCGAGCCGCTCCTTGCGCTCGGCCAACAGGTCCTCGTCTTCGATGGCGCGCAAAGCCCAGCCCACCCGGCCACGCGAGAGACGGGCGATGAAAGCGGCTTGAGCCGGTTCCACACCGCGCTGTTCCAAGGCAGATGCGATAGATTGGGGCGAGGCCGGCCGCAGGGTCATCACCTGGCAACGCGAGGCAATCGTCGGCAACACCTGATCCACGCTGGGCGCGGTCAAAATCAGCACCACCGACGCATTCGGCTCTTCCAGGGTCTTGAGCAGTGCGTTCTTGCCACTGTCGGTCATCAGATGGGCATCGCAGATCACGACGACGCGATGGGTGCTCTCCACCGGCGCCAACGACAAACTGTGCAATAGCTCGCGCACCGTCTCGACCTTGATGGAGCGGTTGGTCCCATCGCCTTCGGCCTCGATCCAGAACAGGTCAGGGTGCTTGTGCTGATCGACCAATTGCGTCGCGCGGCCGCGATCTTTGGCGCTGCGCGAGAGCAATTCGCGCGCCGTCGCCAGGGCCAGCGTGCGCTTGCCAACGGAGGGCGGGCCGACAAACAAATGCGATTGGGCCAGTCTTCCGTGCTCAATCGCATCCCAGATTCGCGACACGGCCCAGGCGTGGCCGATGATATTTGGGTTGAGGGTGAGCATATTACGCCGTGCCCACCGGCACCATCGGCTTGTCCTGCTTGCGCGAGCGAATTTTGCGGCCGATGCGCCAGACCACGTAGCCGATACATGCCACGAACAAGATGAACAACACCGGCGCAAATATCGCCAGAAACGAGGCAACGGCCGAGGTGACGTCTTCGATGACACTGACCACTGGCGCACCCACACCCAAAGTCGCCAGATTGACCGCGGGCCGTGCCGCCGCCTTTGCACTGTGCACACCCAGCGCCAGCACCAGGCCGGCCACAATCGCCACAGTGGGGTCGAGGCCCTGCACCACGCCGGTATTGGCCGCAAACAGCACCGCACCGGCCGCCGGTCGCACGAAGGTCTGAATCACATCATTCACATGGTCCGCGCCGGGCACCTTGTCCACCACAAATTCGATCAACAAAAAGACGGTCAGGGCAATGATGGCCGGCCAGCTGGTCAGCACGTTGTACGGCTCACTGAGCTGCAACATACCGGCTTTGCCCAACACGGCCACCACCAGTAGTGGAATATAAGCGTTGAGACCGGCCGCGCCGGCCAGGCCAAATGCAGTAATGATGTGGGTCAATCCCATTCGTGTTTTCCTCCTGTGTGACAGCGACTTACTAACAAGTCTCTACCGATCTGTTCTACCCTGTTCTACGAAATCATAGCAGCGAATGTTGCTCAAATGCAGACACGCAGCCGACAGGCTGCCGATTACCACTCACGCGGCACCTGCGGAAAAAAGCAAAGAGGCAATGCAGTGCGCATTGCCTCTTTGTTTCACACGTTTCGCGTGTCGTTACGCCAGGCTGGCCGACTTCAACACGGCCACAAAGGCCGCGTCATCACGAGCCGCCAACTCAGCCAGGATCTTGCGATCCAGCCCAATGTTTGCAGCCTTGAGGCTGAAAATGAGTTTGCTGTAGGTTGTGCCATGAATGCGGGCCGCGGCATTGATGCGCGTGATCCACAGATTGCGCAGGTCGCGGCGATGCTCGCGACGATGCTTGTAGGCATAGGCCATCGCGTGCAAGCGGGCCTCGGTTGCCTTGCGGATGTGCTTGTGCCGTGCGCCGAACTGGCCCTTGGTCATGGCCAATACACGGTTGTGTCGTCGTCGGGCTTTTACGCCACCTTTTACTCTTGCCATCTCTATATACCCCCTAAATTATTTGTTGGTCATATAGGGCGCAAGCTTGTGCAGGCGCTGTTGAATGGCGACGACTTTGACCACGGCCATCTCACTAAAGAGTGCGCGTCGGCGAGCCGGTTTCTTGCGGCGAAAGTGGCTTTTACCCTGCTGGGTACGCACAACCTTGCCGGAGCCGGTTACGCGAAAGCGCTTCGAAGTTGATTTGTGTGTCTTGATTTTTGGCATTTTGCAAACCTTTGCCCCACGCAGGCAGCTTCGCACATCGCGAAGCGTTTGTAGAACCTATGCTAGGCAGTTAAAAATTCGCGTCCAGGGCAACGCCTGGCCTTGAACAGCGGGCGCGCATTATAAAGCAGTTTCGCCAGAATGACAGGCCGAAAACGCAGCAAGGCGCAACAACCCTCTTGGGGGGTCACTGCGCCTTGCTGAAATAAACAAACTTCGCTTGCGACGGCTGATAGCCGGATATGCCAATTCAGGGTTATGGCAGATCCAACTGCTCGTTCGCCAACTTCTGTTTGCGCTTCTCGCGGTTGGATGCCTTTTGCTCGGCTACGCGCTCTGTAAAGACATGCGAGCCGTTCTTGACTTCAATCGGCTCAGCCTCTTCGACATCATCTGCATCGTCGGCATCATCAACATCGCCTTCCTCAGTCTCTTCTTCTTCGATGAAACCGGCTTCCAGGTCTGCCTGACGCTCTTTCTCAACGCGATCCTGCACCGATTTATTCGTGGCGGCCAATAAGGTGGCTTGTGTCGGCGCGACCACGGCCAGCATGCCGCGACCTTCTACGTTGGGAGAAAGCTCGACAAAGCCGAGATCGGCAATGCCGTTAATGACCTTCTCAACCATTCGGCGGGCGACATCCAGGTGGGTGTTTTCGCGGCCGCGGAACTTGAGGTTGATCTTGACCTTGTTGCCTTGCTCCAAAAAGCGGCGCGCGCTACGGATCTTGAACTGAAGGTGATGATCCGTGGTTTTCGGGCGCAATTGCACGCCCTTCACATCGAACTGCTTCTGAGCCCTCTTGGCTGCGCGTTCCTTCTTCTCGCGCTCGTATGTGAACTTGCCGTAGTCCATCACCCGGCACACCGGGGGGTTGGCCATTGGGGCGACTTCAATCAGGTCCATGCGAGCATCACGGGCAATCTGCAGCGCTTCACGCGTGTCAATGACGCCGCTATTGCTGCCATCGGCCATAATCAGGCGAACTTGCGTGGCACGAATCTGATTATTGATTCGAAGTTGTTGTGAGAGGCTCTGATTATAGCCTCCGCGATTAGTATGTCTTGGCGGGATACTTAGTTACCTCCCCCACCCAAAGAGTGGGACTCTGAAAATATTCTACTACTGACGTCAGATTTGAGTGAAATTATACTCAGCAGTACTAGGTTTGTATAGGCATTTGGTTCGAGGATTTGGGCCGGGGGAGCTAATTCCTCAAAAAGTCGCGAGAGTCATCACGCGCTTTCATGCTAGCTTACTCAAATTCTGCAAATGATGCCGTTCTCCCCGCTCAATCGCAATTTCACTTTAGTGATGGTGTCGCTTATATAACGGCAAAATAAACCGAAACGTAGGAATTCGCCAACATTAAGCCAGTTATGCGTCAACAATGACTGTTTATTTTATAGTCCTTATCCACATTACGATGTTACTTCTTGTAGTCCAAAGTTTGTGTCAGAAAATACGATTTTGTAAGTATTTATCTCTGGCATACAACAAGTTAAGCTGTACTTTACTACTAATGCAAGTTCATTGAACCCTTCAAACCTCTACATAGATGCCTCACAAAAAATGGACAGAAAGCTTCGGCCACCCATAGCCTACTTGCTGGAAACCTCACAGCATTCTTTCATCACGATTGCAAATTTGCTGGTGGAAACGGGTTTCCAGATTCAAAAGCATGACAGTCTGGCCTCGTTGGTTGAAAACTGGCAGGACCATCTAATCAAACCGCCTTCTGTGGTGCTGGCCCATGTCGCCGATGGCGGTTTGATGATGGCGCGTTTGCGTGCAGAAAACGCAGACTGGCCGGATACCCCGATCGTGCTTCTCGATGATCATCGCGATGCCACCCGTGCCATTCAGGCCATTCGTCTGCGTGTCGCGGACTATTTGTTGCTGGATTCGCCCATCGACGAGTTGCGTGCCCGGATCTACCACCTGTGGCAAAGCTGCCTGGATGATCTGGTGAGTGTTCCAGTCATTGAAGAATTGCCCGAGCCCATCGAGCCGGTCACCAACGGCAGCCCAACCTTCATCACCTGGGATGAGTCGCTCAACGCTGTGCGGCGCGGCGACACCTGGATCTCGCTCAGCCCCATCGAGTGGCGGCTGTTTCACACCCTGGTCAACCGGCGCGGCGCAGTGGTGCCGCTCGAAGACCTGGTGTTGAAAGGGCTGCAAAGGAACAGCAACTCCAATGCCGATGTCCCACTCCTACGGTTGCACATCTCGCGGCTGCGATCCAAGCTAAACAACAACTTTGGTCACGAGCTGAATGTGGTTACCTTGCGCGGCCGCGGCTACATGCTGGTCTAGACAGCACCCGCTGCGACCCAACACCCCTTCTTGCTACGAACCGTTGGTCAGCAAATCTGCAACGGCGCCGATGCTTTCAAAGATGTAGTCGGCTTTGATGGGATCAATCTCGGCCTGAGCAGCAGTAGTGACGCCGGTGAGCACCAGCAATGAGGTCAGTCCGGCATTGCGCCCGCCCAGAATGTCCGTGTCCAATCGATCGCCAATCACGGCGGTGTCGCTAGGATTGCCATTCATGCGCTGCATGGCCTGGACCATCATCTCGGGCTGTGGCTTGCCAATCACCAGCGGCGCAATACCTGTGGACACTCGCAATGCCTCCAAAATCGCGCCATTTCCGGGCACAATGCCGCGTTCGCTGGGAAATGTGAGGTCGGGGTTGGTGCCGAAGAATTTTGCCCCGGCCCGAATCAGTAAACACGCCTCGGCCAGATTCTGATACGTCAGATAGCCCACAATGCCGCCTACCACCACGCAGTTGGCCGTAGATTCCTCGTTCGGCTGCACCACAGTGAGCGAACGCGCTCGCAATTCCGCCGTCAGGCTGGGGCTGCCCACCACATAGATTCGCGCATCGGCGACGTGTTGGGCCAGATACGCGGCCGTGGCCTGGGGTGAAGTGATGATTTCATCGGCCGTAACAGCCACCCCCATGCGCGCGAGTTTCGCGACATATTCGGCACCGGTTTTGCCAGCGTTATTGGTCGCCAGCACAAAGCGCAGGCCGCGCCGGCGCAGCACTGCAAAAAACTCGACCATCCCTGGCAGCGGCACATCACCATGCCACAGCACGCCGTCCATATCAACGATGAAATTACGAATGTGTTTGAGGGGAATCATCATGTTTGAGCTATGAGCTTTAAGCGATGAGCATAGAGCGATGAGCATAGAGCGATGAGCATAGAGCGATAAACCATGACTTCTCCGCTCAAAGCTCACCGCTCCATGCTCTCTAGACCTCTTCACCAAAACGGGCGCTAAAGTGGGTAAACACCAGGTAACCCACCACCAGAACTGCGACAGCCGTAAGTCCCGTGCGTAACCAGAAATCGAACGTGGTCACCCGGCCCCAATACATCAACTCCTGGTACAGATTGACCAGCGAAGCCATGGGGTTCAAGCGGCGCAACCACACACTCAGCGAAATCACCACACCCTTGACCGGCTCGATGGTTTTGGCCGTGCTCACATCGTACCAAATCGGGGTGAGGAAGAACAGCGCCAGCATCACCAGCTCCAGAATGAATTGGGTATCGCGATAGAACACGTTGAGCGTGGACAACAGGAATGACACGCCGACGCTAAAGATCACCTGAATGAGAATGACCAGCGGCACCAGAATTAACGTGGTCGAGAGCGGATGGCCGGCCAGCAACGCCACCAATACAAACACCGGCAATGCGAGCAGGTAATTGATCAGGCCGGACACGACCACAGAGATGGGCAAAATGATGCGTGGAAAGTAGACTTTTTTAACCAGCGCCGCGTTGGCAACAATGCTGCCGGTTCCGCCTGTGACGGAGGCCGAAAAGAAGTTCCAGGCCAGCAACCCCGACAACACAAACACCGGGTAATGCTGGATGCCGTTGTTGCTGCCATTAATGACACCGAACGCAAACGAGATCACCAGCATCATGCCCAACGGCTGCAAAAACGACCAGGCAATCCCCAGCACAGAATTTTTATAGCGCGCCTTCAAGTCGCGCAACACCAGCATCCGCAGCAGATGGCGGTAATTCCATATTTCACGAAAATCTTTGATGAAGTGATTCATAAATGGCAGTAAGAGGATGGCAGGACTTATTGGCCGGCGTCAGCGTCTCGAGATTCAGACTCGGCGCTGCTGATGTTGCGCGCATGATTAAAGTTTTTTGCGGCCTACCTCGGCCGGCAAACGAACCCCACTCTGCTGGGTCACCAGTTGGGTGTAGATAGATTCCATCAGCATGCCGCCGCGATCCCAGCCGAAGTGCTGGCGCGCGCGCAGGCGTAGCTTTTCGGCCAGCAAGTTGCGCCGCTCGGGCTGATCAAACAGATTCAACACCTCACGAGCCAGTGCAATCGAGTCGCCCATCGGCACATAGATGCCCAGATGGCCCAGATATTCGCGCTGAGCCGGTGTGTCGAAGGCCACAGTGGGCAAACCCATGGCCATGTAATTCAACAACTTGCCGCTACCCTCGGTCAATGAAAGCTTGGGCGCAATGGCAATGTCGCCCAGCGCCAGCATACGCGGCGCATGTTCATACGGCACGCGCCCCGTAAACACGATCTCGTCGGTGAGCCCGGCGGCGGCGGCCTTTTTGCGCCAGATTTCCACACTCGGATAGCCCATCACCAGCCAACGCACCTGCTGACCCTGATTCTTCACGCACACGGCCGCTTCGATGATGTTGTTGATCCCTTGATGGGGAGCCAGCAAACCCAGAAATGCGACGACAGGCTCATCAGCCCCAATTCCCCAGGCCGCGCGTTGGGCGACACGGGCTTCGGGTGAGAGCACACGCGGATTAAAGGTCTCGGTATTGACGCCGTCCGGCAAATGCTGAATCGGCTTCGTCTTTCCAAACACGCGCTGCAAGGATTCGGCCGCGTGTTTGGTGCTGGTGAAAATGGCGCTGGGCAAATGTTCGGCCAATGCTTCAACGCGGCCAAACAGGCGTAGCAATGTCGCATGGCGAATAAAGCCGTGTTGTTTCATCTCGTCGGTCAGGCTGCCCTGGTAGTCAAAGCACACCGGCGTTTTGAAGAATCTGGCCAATACGCCGGCAATCAGAGCACCCTCATGCAAATGCGCGTGAATGACATCGAACCGTTCGCGAGACAGCAGCCGCAATAGCGAGAGTCCCAGCAGGGCATCGAACGCAAATTTGTGGCGGGACGAGCCGACTTCGTAGGTCTTGTGCCATGGCGTCGGTGCCGTGCGTAACACGCGAAATCCCGGCACGTCATTGCCCTTGAAGTAGGCCAGGATCGTGACTTCGTGCCCCAACGCCTTCAGGGCCTGGGCTTCTTCTAAAATGCGCACGTGGCAACCATAGTCACCAAAAAAGGACGTTGGAGCCAGGCTAAGTATTCTCATGAGCATCGTCCTTGCAGCCACACAACACTACACATGATCGGCATCGGCCGACTTTGTGGCATCTATGAAATTGCCGGCTGTCCTGTTGTGCAAGCGCGCAAGGTTATTTCTTTTTGTCCCCTTGCAAACGTTGGGCCAGATTCTGGCCAACAAATGCGCCCAACACCGACGGAGCCTTGTATTGCTGCACGCGGCCATCGTCGCGGCCCTTGCGCCAATCGGCCAGCCACTGCTCGCGCCGCTGCCCGGCCTGGGTCAGTTGCTTTTGCAAAGCCTCGCCGTCGCCGTCATCAATGGCATCGCGCAGGGTCATCAATTGCAGCATGGCCTGATTGAGCCAGTGCACGGCGGCTTCACGTTGCCCCATCACCTGCTGCAAGACGCGCTGAGCAGTTTCAGCCTGCTTGGTGGCATCGGCAAACTCAGCACCAGCCAGCCACTGCCGTTCGCGCCAGGCGCCGTCATTCGACACCGCCAACATCAGCGCCGAGCTGAGTAGTGAGGGCACGACATCGACCGACAGGCTCAGCCCGTCCCGCTCGACGGCATCCATAAACAGTGGCACCGCGTTCATATTGAGCACGAAACTGGTCATGGTATCGGTTTGGTCGGGTGTGGTGCCGGGGCGCGGCGTCAGCGTCCAAATCGCATTGCCCAGCATATCGGCCGTGGCCACTTCTGGAGTGACACTGGCGGCCACACGATCAGGATGGAAGATTAGGCTGGTGGCTACAAATGCCACATCAGCTGGCACAAACTTCTGGCTCAATGCCAGCGCAGATTGAATGGCCCCACCGATACTGACCACGATGGCACCGCCGGGCAGATCATTGCCGATGGCGCGCAAGGTGGTTTCCAGACCATCCTGGGGAATGGCAATCAACACCAGGGCCGCATTTTCGCAGGCAGCCGGCAGGTTCCAGTTGCCCTTGTCGATGGCATGGGCGGCCTCGGCGCGCTTCATGGCTGCCTGGTCCTTGTCATGGCCCATAATTTCGAGGTCGCGCAAATTGGAATTGGTTTTGGCGGCATCGTGCAAAGCCAGGCCCAAAATCGTGCCGACCAGGCCGCAACCGACAATCGTGACGCGTGTCTTTGCCATATCAGATCAAACTCCTCAAGCTTATGCACCCAACAACAGTCGCGAAATTGCAGTGACCGGAGGCCCAATGATGCGGCCAAAGATGCCGGTGGCAGAAATGATAAACAACAACATCCAACCAAATTGGTTCAGCTGAGCCAGGATGCCCGATGCCGCAGCGGGTAGAAATGCTTCAAGGATGCGAAAGCCGTCCAACGGCGGAATCGGCACGAGATTGAACACCGCCAACAGCACATTCAGAAAGACGGCATATTGAAAGGCACGCACCAGGATCAGCAACACGGTCGATTGCGAGCCGGAAAAGGCATCGGCGCTCAGCCGGTACAAAATAGCGAAGATGCCAGCCAGGATGAGGTTGGATACGGGGCCGGCCAGCGCCACAATGGCGCTACTCGTGCGCGGATCGCCATTCAGCCGATACGGCCGAAAAGGCACGGGCTTGGCCCAGCCAAAGCCAAACAAGCTGAACAGCAAGGCACCCCACGGGTCGAGATGCGCCAGCGGATTGAGCGTGAGCCGGCCCATCAGACGAGGCGTGTCATCGCCCAACTGAGTGGCTGTAAACGCATGAGCGAATTCGTGTACCGGAAAGGAAATCAGCAACAACAGGACCAGCACGAGCAGCGATGAAATGACCTGATCGGGGTAGCCGTTGACAAGACCTTCGTAAAGCGTGATGAGGGGACCACCAGACATGATGGCAAGATTATAGCGGCCAGCCCAAAGACACTGGCCCGGGTTTTTGAATTTCGCGTCTGCGGCCACACCCGAAGCGTCTGTAAAAGGCCCAAAGGCCCATCGTGACTGAACTGGCAACAATATTATTCATCTTAATTTTCAGCTCAAACACCGCTCGACTAGAATGGCCCCGTGGCGCCCATAGAATTAACGCCGATCGAAATAGACGAGGTCGTGAGGCTGCGCAAGTCACACGCCTGCGGTGGTTATGAATGGACAATCGTCCGCCTTGGCGCGGACATCGGCCTCAAATGCAATGTCTGTGGCCGACGTGTGTTGCTACCCCGCCGCGAGTTCGAACGTAGATTAGCCAAGAAGCTTATAAAACAGCCTGCAAACAAGGTGCAGGATTTGGGCAACACATCAGCTCTGTAACCGCGCACAGTGCCTGTCGCGCGGCCACAGACGATCCCGTGTCGCAGACGATCCCGTGTCGCAGACGATCTCGCAAGATATGGATACAAAACGCATAGTTCTTTTGTACGGCAACGCTGGAGGCGGGCACCGCAGTGCCGCTGAGGCTATTGCGTTGGGGCTACACACGGTCTATGGCAACGCCGCCCAAACTTCTCTGGTCGATGGCTTGCACAACGCCCCGTTCCTGGTGAAGGAACTGGTTGAAACCTACCCACAAATTGTCAATCAGGCTCGTTCCATTTATGCGCTCGGCTACCATGCCATCAACGACAGGCGCCGACTCAGCGCCTTACGGGTTGCGCTGGAACCCCTGACCGAGCCCAGGGTGGAAGATCTCCTGCTGGACAACCCGGCCGATATCTACGTGTCATGCCACCCATTGTTCAACTCGGCTGTTCCCAATGCACTGCACCAGATGGGCCGCAGCGCGTGCTTCATCCATGTGGTCACCGATCTAGTTTCGGGCCATGTCATGCACTACGACGAGAGCGCCGACTTCCTGATCGTGCCCACCGAGCAGGCCCGCCAGGACGCCCTGGCCAATCATGTGCCCAGTTCCAAGATCGCGGTGACAGGTCAACCGGTTTCGCCCGACTTCAAAGCACGTTCGGTGCATGGAACGCAGATGCGCCAGGCGCTGGGGTTTGATGAGCGGCCGATCCTGCTGCTGATGGGTGGCGGCGACGGCATGGGCCGCCTGGAACTCATCGCCCGCGAGGTCATGCTGAGCAAGCTGCCGATTCAAATAATTATCGTGTGCGGCCGCAACCAGGAGCTGAAGGAGCATCTGGAATTCGTGAATCCGCGCATCCCCACTCGCATTTTTGGCTTTGTAAATAACATGCCCGAGCTGATGGGCGCGGCCGATATTCTGGCCACCAAGGCCGGTCCCAGCACCATTTGTGAAGGCTTTATCGCCGGCCTGCCGATCATTTTGTATGACGCAGTGCCGGGTCAGGAAGAGGGCAATGTGGACTATGTGGTCAGCAGCGGGGCCGGCTCATGGTGCCCCAACCCACACATGTTCAAAAAACAGTTGCAGCACTGGATCGATCACCCCCGTGAGTTTCGGGCCACCAAAATGCTGTCATCCAAGCTGGCCAAACCCTATGCATCCCTCGAAATTGCCAAAATCGTGGGCCACTTTTGCGGCCTGTCCGCCTGACAAATTGGGATAATGCAGGTATGGCTTTTGACAAGTTGATCGAAGAAAAGCTAAAACAGGCCCGCGAGGAAGGTCACTTCGACCACCTACCTAAAAGGGGCCGGCTGGAATTTGAGGACGACAGTGATGTGCCAGAGGACGAGCGGCTGGCCTATCACCTGATGAAGAACAACGGCTATGCGCCGGATTGGATCGAGGACGACAAAACCCTGCGCCGCAAGCTTCACGATGCGCGCCGGTTGCTGGCCCGGACGTGGGCGGATTACAACCGCAAACGCCAGCAACCCGAGCTAATGAGCGATGATCGCACCCGCCGGCACATCGAGTGGGACTGGCGCACCGCCCGCGACAAGTTCGAGGGCATGGTCGCAGACATCAACAAGGATGTCTTCAACTTCAACCTGCGCGCGCCGGCGCTGGCACTGCATCGCTTTCCGCTGCGCATCGCCGAGGAATACAAGGCACTGGGGATTGAATAGACGTTATCAGGAATAAAAAAGGCCGGCTGAAGCAATGCTTCAGCCGGCCTTTTGTGTTCGTCAGCAGATCGGATGTTTGGACAGAATAAGACCAACACTCATCCTGTCCAAAATCTCATGCCTACTCTTCCGGCTCGTCGCCGTCGTCTTCACCCGGCTCAGGCACGGTCTTCACCGCCACCTTGTTGGCCGCACCGGTGCGAATCTGGTCGCGCACCTGCTTCTCGATCTTGTCGGCCACCTCAGTGTGCTCGTTCAAGTAGGTCTTCGAATTCTCGCGACCCTGGCCAATGCGGGTGCTGTCATACATGTAGAAGGTGCCGCGCTTCTCGATGATCTCCATGCCGGTCGCGATGTCGAGCAGGTCGCCCATGCGGCTGATGCCCTCGTTGTACATGATGTCGAACTCGGCTTCTTTAAATGGTGCCGCCACCTTGTTCTTCACCACGCGCACGCGGGTGCGGCTGCCGGTCACTTCGCCACCATTCTTGATGGCCTGAATGCGGCGCACATCCAACCGGCACGAGGCGTAGAACTTTAGCGCCATGCCGCCGGTGGTCGTCTCCGGGTTACCGAACATGATGCCGATCTTCTGGCGCAACTGGTTGGTGAACACCACGGCTGTGTTGGTGGTCTTGATCACGCCGGCCAGACGCCGCAGCGCCTTGCTCATCAAGCGCGCCTGCATACCGGGCTGCATGTCGGTGATCTCACCTTCGATTTCGGCTTTGGGCACCAACGCCGCCACCGAGTCGATGACCAGGACGTCAATCGCGTTCGAGCGAATGAGTTGCTCGGCAATGTCGAAGGCTTGTTCGCCGTGGTCTGGCTGAGAGATCAGCAGGTTGTCAACATCGACACCGCACTTGGCCGCATAGGCTGGGTCCAGCGCATGCTCCATGTCGATGTAAGCGGCCGTGCCGCCGCCCTTCTGGGCCTGGGCCACGATGTGCTGGCAGATGGTGGTCTTGCCCGACGACTCAGGTCCATAGATCTCGGTCATACGGCCCTTGGGAATGCCGCCGACGCCCAATGCGATATCCAGGGCAACGCTGCCCGTTGGAATCACATCTACCGTAAAGTTAGTCGCCGCGCCCAGCCGCTGCACCGCGCCATCACCATGCGCCTTGAGAATCGATGCGAGTGCAATGTCCAGCGCCTTCTTCTTGCCGTCATCTTTTGCCATTTTTTGGTACTCCTTAAGCAGCCCGTCAAGCTGCCGTCAAATGTGATCAAAAGGCAGCAACTGGGAGTCACCAAACCTCTTGATTAGAACTTCTGTTCTAGTCAAATTATACTAAAAATATACCTATGCGCAAGAGATTTTAGCAATGAGTTTGCTGTTTTTCTAAAGTAGATATCAGCAGCCGTGCCGGCCAGATCCATAGTGCCAGAGCGGCAACGCCCAACCCACCAAACACCCCTACATAGGCCCACGGCACCGGCAACCCGCTCAGCCCATTCCAGCCGCCGGTAACCTATAGATGCTCAGATAGCAAACTAGGCAGACGGGATCGTGCACGTGCACGTTTGACGTGTTGCGTGCACGATCTTCCAGCCGCGATTCCAAAAGCAAATCTGAAGACCTATGAGCAACAATAGAATCGTACCAGGGCTATACCCAGCCCTGCTCAATCGCCACGGTGGCGGCGCGGGTGCGGCTGCGAACATTCAACTTGCTCAATAGGTGGCTTACATAGCCCTTCACCGTGCCTTCGGTCAGGTGCAGCACCGAGGCAATTTCCTTGTTGCTCAGCCCGCGCACAATCAACCGCATCACCTCCAACTCACGCGGCGTCAGCAACAGGGTGGTGATGGCGGGTTCGGCCGAGTGCCAGGAATCGCCACGCACATCGCCACGCATATCCGGCCCCACCGCGCGAGATTGCGCCCAGGCCAGCGGTGCCGGATAGCCAGCGGCTCCCGAGCTTTTACCCGGCAATGGGGTCGCGCCACTGGCCGGGTTGGTTTTGATCGGTTCGGCTGGCCAGTTTCGCAATTCCGACAGCGCCTGCCGGCTTAATTCGCACACCGTTTTCACCACCCGGTCGCCTTCCTCGTCGCTGCGCTGGTAGGCCGTGCCAGCCGATTGCACCACGATCGAGATGATTGAGATCAACTGGATGACGGCGTCGCGGTGCTGGCTCAGGCCGTTTGCCGCTCGCATAGTACCGCTGGTTTCGTTGCACAGAACAATGGGGTCAGACCACATGTGTCTTTTCTCCTTTTTAACGATTACTGATTCATTTGGTGTGCACCTTGGGGGGATCGCACACTGAAATACAGCATGGAGCAAAGCCGGTACAGTTTTCAATCATGTTTTCTGTAGCCGCGAAGGAAAAGCTCAAACCAGGAGAATGAGATTAGCGCACGCGCTCGGCCAGCGCCAGCACCTGCTCCACCGTCGGCGGAAACAGCATCGGCGCAGGGGTATCCAGCAAACCAGGGAACTTGGCGTGCACCCGGCCCGCTGCCCGATCAAACTCGGCCTGTTCCAACTCGGTCAGGGGAGCCTGGGCGCGCCGCAGAAAGTGTCGGCCCGCCACCAGCAACTGCGCGGCCGTGTCCACATCGCCCTGCGCCACGTTCACCACTCCCAATCCAATGATGCATTCGGCCAGACCCAGCGCTTCGTCCAACGCATCAAACAGGCGCAGGCTTTGGGTGAAGTGAGCCGTGGCCACGGCTGGATGACCCAGATGCAGCTCGACGTAACCCAGGTTGTGCAGCGCCGAGGCGAGCGCCCACTTGTGCCCGGCCCGGCGGCACAGTGCCACACTGCGTTCGTACTGGGATTTGGCTTGTGACCACTCGCCCTGGGCGCGTGCAATTTCGCCGAGGCCATTCAATGCGCGTAGTTCAGCCCATGCATCACCCGCCTGAGCCGCAGCAGACAGACTGGCCCGCAACTGCTGCTCGGCCAGCGCGTAATTGCGATCTCGAAAAGCCAGCAGCCCCAGACCCAGCAAGGCCGCAGCAGCCACACTGGCGGTGGCCGCGCCCTCGTCAAACCGGTCGCACAAGTCCAGGCTCTCGTAGTAGCAGGCGCGCGCCTGTTCGAGGTTGTGTTGAGCTGTGAAAACAAGCCCCATTTCGTTGAGCACCCGCGCCAACGGCAATGGCTGGTTGATCTGGCGATAGTAGACCAGGCTGCGGGCAAATGCGTGCTGGGTTGCCGCGCGGTCGGCCTGCTGCCGTGCCAGCGCGCCGGCCCCATGCCACAACGCCGCCTGCATCTCCGGCGCTGCATCAGATGCATCTCCACTGTGTTCGAGCGCCCACGCCAGATGCGCCCGGCCTTCGGTCAGGTAGCCGCGCACCTGCCAGAACGGCCACAGCGCCACGCAGAGCCGCGTATATACGGCCGTGTCATGGGTCTGGCTCCAGTCCAGGGCGGCGCGCAGGTTGCCCAGATCCAACTCCAGCGCATTGAGATGTGCGAACTCTAGGCTGCTGCGTTCGGCCAGGCTCAAATAAAATGTGGCATGTCTGGCCTGCAACTCGCGCCGGGCCGGCTCATCCTCCTGCTGCACAAGCACATCGTGGGCGTAGGCCAGGATCGTCTCCAACATGCGGTAACGAATGCGGTCTTTGCCGCCCTCGTGCGCCTCGGCCACCATCAGCGACTTGGCCACCAATCGTTGCAGCGCCGCTTCAGTCGCCGCTTCGCTGCACACCCGGCGGGCGGCCTCCGCCGTCCACCCGCCTGCAAACACAGCCAACTGCGCAAACAGACGTCGCTCGTCAGGGGCCAGCAAATCGTAGCTCCAGGCCACAACGGCGCGCAGGGTCTGGTGGCGTGGATCCGCAAAGGCGCTGCCCTGGGTGAGAAGTCCCAACCGCGCTTCGAGGCCGCGAGCGATGTCAGGCATATCCAGTGAGGGCAAACACGCCGCCGCCAGCTCAATCGCCAACGGCAGGCCATCCAGACGCCGGCAAATCTCGGCTACCCAGCGGGCATTGGGCTCGCTCAGCGAGAAGCCGCGTTGCTGCACAAACGCGCGCTCGATGAACAGGCGTGGGGCTTCGTATCGGGCCAATTCAGCCCGGTTTATTTTCTGGCCTGCCTCAGGCACCGACAGTGGCCGCATGGCCCAAATCTGTTCCTCCGGCAATCCCAAGGGCTCACGGCTGGTGGCCAGCAATTTGACATGCGGACACTCGCGCAATATGCGGGCCGCCACCGCACCCGCCGCCGCCAACACATGCTCGCAGTTGTCGAACACGATCAGCGCCGAGGTGCGGTGCAAACGCGCGATCACCTGTTCAGCCAATGTTTTACCGGGAACCGTGGCGGGCTCGAGGCCGCGCACATCCAGGGCCGCAGCCAGCGCCTGCCACACCCAGGTTCCCTCTCGCAAGGCCGCCAACTCCACCCACCAGATGCCGCCATCGAAACCCGCCACCACACCCGCGGCCGTTTGCAGCGCCAGCCGGGTTTTGCCAATGCCGCCGGGACCCATCAAGGTCAACAGGCGCGCCGGTGTCTCGGTGAAGATATGAACGACTTCGCGCAAGTCCTCGGTTCGGCCCACGAAACTGGTCGGTGGCACGCGCAAGTGCGTATGTGGCGGTGTTTCGGTAGCGGCCAAAGCCGCTGGGGCCGACACGAGATCAGCCGGACGCACCAGGGTGAGCAAACGCGTGCCAGCGCCGATTTGTATTTCATCCAACCAACGGCCTAGCGCAGTCAGGTTCTTCTCGCCGGGGAGGGCCGGATTCGTCAGCCGGGTCCACGAGTCCACCGTTGCCAGCGTAAGCCCCAACGCCGCCGCCACCTGCCGGTGCTTCAGGCGTAGCGCATGCAAGGTCTCGGATAGCGCAGCCGAAAACTGGCGCGCGGCCTCGTCTTGCCGGGGTTGGAGCTGTCTACGTGCAGGCATGGGGTCAATCGTACAAGACTGCGTGAGCATCCACGTCACTTACGCGGGTGATTGGGTGTGTGCCTAGACCCACAAAGTTTTGCGTCGGCCGATTTCAACGCTTTGCAAAATTGGCGTCGTCCAGCAACAGTTTGAGCAGGTTTTGTTCATCGGCCAGCGACTTCACTTCGCCTTCGAGCCAGGCCGTGCGCAGGCGGCGCAGCAAGGTGGCGTAAATGGGGCCGGGGGTCACCCCCAGTTTGCGCAGGTCATCGCCCGTGGTCACCGGCCGCACACAGCGCCAGTCTTTCCACTCGCACAGAACGCATTTGCGCTTGAGCGCGTCGGGGTCGAACAGGTAGGCCATCAGCAACGCCAGGCCGCTAAAGTCTTTCAACAGCTCGGAGTTCTGAGCCGGCCGGTCGCCCCGCAACATTTGTGAAGACAGCGTGCTGAGCGCGCCGAGCGAGACCAATGCATCGCGCACATCGGCATGAAACGGGATCAAATCCACCCAGCGGCTGACGCTGAGCTGGCCGGTGTTGTAGGTGATGGCAGCCCAACTGAGCGCGTGCACCACCTCCTGCCACGGCATCGCCAGGGTCTCAAACGGCCACTCACCCTCGATCAATGCTTTACGGATGCGTGCAAACCGCGTGGCCAGGCGCTCGGCGCTGGGCAGGGGAATGTTCATGGCCCGAAACACATCCCAGGTTTGCAGTTGCAGCAGGGCCCGCTCGGGTTCGGCCTCCAGAAAGATCAGTTCGAGATCATATTTCACCCGCTCGCCGCTGAGGTTGCGCAGGTGCGGCAGGCCGGTGGGGATCGCCGCCAGGGTCGCGTCATCCAACGCAAAGTTGAAGCGCGTGCCGTAGCGCGCGGCACGAAACAAACGGGTCGGGTCGTCTACAAAACTGGTCTCATGCAGGATGCGTATGAGGCCGCGTTGCAAATCGCCTTGGCCGTCGTAGGGGTCGAGCAACTCGCCGTCGCTCAGGCGCAGGGCGATGGCGTTGATGGTGAAATCGCGGCGCTGTAAATCCGTGGCCATGTCGGTGGGCGACACCTCGGGCAGCATGGCGGGACGCCGGTAAATTTCGCGGCGAGCGGTGGCAAAGTCGAAGCTGGATTCTGTTTCGATGGCATCGCCATTGGTCTCTTCGTTAGCGTCTTCGATGAAAGTGATCGTCCAGGTGGCGGTGCGAAACTTATCGTGGGCCTGCACATGGCCGCCAAAACGCTGTTGCAATTGCCGGACAAATGCAATGGCATCGCCCTCGATCACAAAATCGAGATCGCCGATGCGAGGGTGGTGCAGCAACCAATCCCGCACAGCACCGCCCACCAGCCATGCCGGCACACCATCTTGTTGCGATATGTCGCGCACGGCCTCGTAGACATGGCGCTGATTCGGCGAGAGTAATTCGAGTATGGGTTGCATGAGAATGGTTTCGGGTGGTTGCGGATGCATGAGGTGCCGAGGCCGCTTCGATTTTAGTGCGAGCGTTAAGAATGCTCAAATCAATTTGTGTTCATTTATCAAATTCGTGTAGATTCGTGACGAATACGCAAATGCAACCGAACAGCCCCAGTGACACAACAGATCCGGGCATGTTCGCCATTCAACAGGAGCAGATTGAAATGAATGTAACCATGCTCGGTCTCGGCATCATGGGCGGCGGCGCAGCCATGAACCTCGTACAAAAAGGCTTCAACACCACCGTGTGGAATCGCTCGCGGGCCAAGGCTGAAGCCGTGATCGCGGCCGGCGCGCACTGGGCGGCCACACCGAGCGAAGCCGTGGCCGATGCCGATATCGTCATTAGTTTTGTGGCCGACGATGCGGCCTCCAAAGACATATGGCTGGGCGAAAATGGCGCATCCCGTGCGGGCGCGCTGGCCCACATGAAACCCGGCGCAATTGCGGTGGAATGCGGCACGATGTCGGTGGAGTGGATCAACGCGCTGGCGGCCGAGGCGCAGGCTCGCGGCATTGCATTTGTGGATGCGCCAGTGACAGGTAGCAAGGTGGCTGCGGCGGGTGGGCAACTCACTTTGCTGATGGGCGGCGATGCCGAGGTAATCGAGAAGGCCATGCCCGCGCTCAAAGCCATCAGCGGCACGCAGATTCATTTTGGGCCGGTGGGCAGCGGCGCCATCTACAAGCTCATCAACAACATGCTGTGCGCGGCGCAGTTGGTGACGCTGGCCGAGGGGTTTGAGCTGGCCCGAAAGGGTGGCCTCAACATGGATGTAGTGGCGCAAGCGGCACAGGTGGGGCCGTATTTCAGCAACATTGTGCGCATGAAGCTGCCACAAATCATCAGTCATGATTACAGCGACGTGCACTTTGAATTGCGCTGGATGTTGAAGGACGTGACCTATGCGCTGGCGCTGGCCGAAACGCTCGGTGTGTCCATGCCGGCTATCGAGATCACCCAGGCGCAATACCAGAAGGCAGCCGAGCAGGGCATGGCCGGGATGGATGCCAGTGCAGTGGTGGAGGTGGCGGGGAAGCCGTGAGCGGTGAGCTGGGATCTGGGAGCTGGGAGCGAAGAGCAGGATCGACTGCTCTTTGCTCAAAGCTCCCCGCTCACTGCTCCCAGCTATGTCATTGACAT